>CAMLHI010000321.1 GCA_946479705.1 uncultured Oxalobacteraceae bacterium | reverse complement strand
TGGTGCGTTCGATGTCCAGCCGCGGCTTGAGCGCCGCCACCCGCCTCATGTAGTCGTCGACGCTGTGGTCCGGGCTCATGCGCAGCGAGGGCGCCAGGATTACCGACATGTACAGGTCGTCCGACAGGCGCCCATGGCGCTGGTCGTTACTGATCAGCGACAGGCCCGATCCCAGCAGGGCCAGCGCCACGCACAGGGTGCGCAGGCGGCGCGTATTGTGCGGCTTGACGGTGCGCAGGTGGAAGTACACCACCCCGGCCGCAATGGCGATGGCCACGTGCGAACTGTAGCGCGTCAGCGCTTCCACCGAAAACGCGAAGGCCAGCACGCTCGAGACGATCTTAAACAGCGTCACCGCCATCAGCCCGCAGCCGACATTGAAGAGATGCCGCCCCAGCCGCGCATGGCGGCCGAACAGACGGTTGGCGAAGGCCCAGGCGCCCGCCCACACCAGGCCCGCGCCGATGCCGTAGGCCAGCACCTGCAGATAGCGGTTCAGCTGGAACGACTGGGTATCGTTGATCCACAGGATGAACAGGGCGAACAGGCCGATCATGACCAGGCCGGCCAGGCCGGGCAGCGCGCCTTCCCAGCTGTGCAGGGTGCGGTCCAGTTCTTCCGGCGGCACCGGATAATCGGCCGCGCGCACGCGCAGGGTGGTGTGCCCGAGGCGAAACACCGTCTCGCCCGTGACCTGCAGGGTGGCGCAGCGCTTGCCGCGGTGGATCACGCCATTCTTGCTGCCCAGGTCGCGCAGCAGCAGGGTGCCGTCCTCGCCGGGCTCGATCACCGCATGGCTGGGCGCGGCGAAGGCGTCGTCGAGGATGAACTCGTTGTCATAGCCGCGGCCCAGGCGGATCGGCAGCTCGTTGACCTGATGGCGGTGCAGCACGTCGCCATTGCGTGCCAGGGTTTCGACGAAATAGGGGGCGCTCATCGTTTTCCTCCGCGGTCGATGGCGGACAGGAAGGCGCGGGTGGTGCGCATGCCGTTCTCGAAGGAGACGCCAGCCAGGTCCAGGCGGCTTTGCAGGCTGGCCTTGGGATCGTCCGTGGTGGCCGTCAGCAGGGTGAAGTTATACAGGCCAGCCAGCTTGCGGTAGGCGCGCACGCAGGTCACCGCGCGCAGCGGCAGCGTGCGCGCCTTGACGAACTGCTCGGTGCAGGAGGGCCCGGTCAGGCGCGTATCGCGGCTGCTGCCCAAGTTGTCGGCCTTGAACAGCGTGCTGGCCAGGGCGGCGAAGCGCACCTGGTCCAGGCTCGCGGTGCGCACGTATTGGTGGGTCATCGACACATGCCCGGTCTGCAGCGAGTCCGACACGAAGATGGCCGATTCCATGGCGCAGGCGATGGTGTCGGCGGTGAAGGTCGCTTCGGCCTTGACGTTCGAGCGCCCCCAGCAGCGCACCTGGCCCGACTCGCGCACCGGCACCTGATAGGGACCCATGGTCTTGAGCGAGAGCGGCGCGTCGAGCAGGCGGTCGATCATGGCGCGCTGGTGCGCCAGCAACTGCTGGGCGATGAGCGGATTGAAATCCTTGGGTGGCGCGCCCTGCGCGGCGACCCGCTTGAGCAGCTCCTGGGCATAGCGCACCGGCACCAGGAAGCTGACCGACTCGCCATCGCGCCGCTTGGACACGTTCACCCCGGCCACCATGCCGTCCGCCGTCACGCTCGGCCCGCCACTCATGCCCGAGTTGATCGGGCCGGTGAACATCAGCTGGTCGTAGAAGCTGCGCGTGATGATGCCGTTGTACGAGCCTTCCGAAATCGCAAAGCCCAGGTCGAGCGGATTGCCCAGCGAGTACAGGTACTGGCCCTGGGTCAGCTTGGCGCCGTGTTCCGGCACGCGGAAGAAGCCTGTGCCGTTGCGGTTGATGCGCGCCACCGCCAGGTCGTGCAGCACATCGACCGCCAGCAGTTCCACCGGACCGCTCTTGCCGTCGGTGTCGACGAACTCGCCGGCGTAGACGTCCGGCTCGAGCGCCATCTGCGACACCACATGGTAGTTGGTCAGCACCAGCTTGCCGGTGCCGACCAGGAAGCCCGATCCGACCGAGGACTGGCTGCGGCCATTGCGCAGCAGCATGCGGATCTGCAGCAGGTCGCCCTTGGCCGAGGAGTACAGCTTTTGCGCGCTGGACGAGGGCGGCGGCAGGGCCGCGGTGTCGTCGGCGGGCGCATCGGCCGCGGCCGGGGTGGCGGAGGGCGGCACGGCCGCAGTGGCGGCGGGTGGCGACAGCACCTTGGCGGCGGCCGGGGCCGGCGCTGGCGGCTTGGCTGGCGCGGATAATGGCGCGGGCGCCGGTGGGGCGGTGGCGGCCAGCGCCGCATGGCAGCAGGACAGCAGCACGAGAGAGGCGAATTTCATGCAATCCTTTGGAGCGAGCAAGATATATTGCCTCTATCTTCGCATCCCCCGCGCCGAATGGCGATTTAAAGTTCGCCGTCCTCGGCAATTGTGGCGGGCTGGGGCGACATCATGTGGCCCAGCTTGGCAGCCTTGGTATTCAAATAGTTATTATTGAAGGCATTGCGGTTCACCAGCAGCGGCACGCGCTCGCTCACGCGCACGCCCAGCTTTTCCATCGCATCGATCTTGCGCGGGTTATTGGTCATCAGGCGCAGCGCGCGGATGCCGAACTGGTCCAGCATCGGCTTGCACAACTCGTAATTGCGCGCGTCGGCATGAAAGCCCAGCGCCAGATTGGCTTCCACGGTATCGGCGCCGGCTTCCTGCAGGCGATAGGCGCGGATCTTGTTGACCAGGCCGATGCCACGGCCCTCCTGGCGCAGGTACAGCAGGATGCCGCGGCCTTCCTCGGCGATGCGCTTCAAGGCGCCTTCGAGCTGGGCGCCGCAATCGCAGCGCTGCGAGAACAGCACGTCGCCGGTCAGGCATTCCGAATGCACGCGCGCCAGCACCGGCGCGCCGTCGCCGATATCGCCCAGGGTCATCGCCAGGTGTTCCTTGCCGGTCGAATGCTCGACAAAGGCGTGCAGCGTGAACTGCGCCCAGGGGGTCGGCAGGGCGCACGAGGTGGTGTAATCCAACAGGGTGTCAGGGACTTCGGCAGGCATCACGGTGTTCTCGAACTTATTGCTGTACCCGCCAGTGTAGCGGAAATCGGGGCTTCCCGTGGGCGGCCCCGCTCGCGGCACTACGCGGGAAGATCGAACACCAGCACTTCCGCGTCCTTGGCCCGATCGATCGAAATCAGCGTTTCGTCGCTCAATTTGGCCGCATCGCCGCCCGACAGCACGGTTCCGTTGACGCGCAGCTCGCCGCGGATCAGGTGCACAAAGCCCAGCCGGCCCGGCGCCAGCCGATGCTCGACCTGGTCGCCTTCGTCCAGGATGCCGGCGTACAGGGCGGCGTTCTGGTGAATCAGTACCGAGCCCTCGCGGCCGTCGTTGGAAGCCACCAGGCGCAGGGTGCCGCGCTTGGTCTCGGGCGTAAAGTGCTTCTCTTCATAGCTCGGTGCGATGCCCGTCACGTTAGGCTGGATCCAGATCTGCAGGAAGTGCACCGGCTCGGTGGAGGAGCCATTGAACTCGCTGTGGCGCACTCCGGTGCCGGCGCTCATGCGCTGCACGTCGCCGTAGTGCAGCACCGAGCCGGTGCCCATGCTGTCCTTGTGCTCCAGCGCGCCGCTCAAGACGTACGACACGATCTCCATGTCGCGGTGGCCGTGGGTGCCGAAGCCCTGCGAGGGCGCCACCCGGTCTTCGTTAATCACCAGCAGCGGGCCGAAGCCGGTATGGGCCGGATCGTGATAGTGGCCGAAGGAGAAGGTATGTTTCGAATGCAGCCAGCCGTGGTTGGCGTTGCCGCGGTGTTCGCTTTTACGTACTACCAGCATGATGTTCTCCGATCGCGTAAATGTTATGTGCAATAATTTCGACGTTCTGGC
>CAMLHI010000320.1 GCA_946479705.1 uncultured Oxalobacteraceae bacterium | reverse complement strand
CCTGAAGGACGTGGCGGCCTGGGCCTCGCCGCGCCACGCCGGTGGCCTGCCGGTCGCCATGCCCGCCGGCGTCACCTTTCACCATGGCGACGCCATCCCGGCATCGCTGCGCGCACTCAAGCCGGGCGTGCACCTCATCCACGTCGATGGGGTCGGCCTGCACGTGCTGATGGGCCACGACGCATTCGGCAAATTCGCCGTGGTCGACCATGAAAGCGATTACGAAGACGTGGAACTGGTGGTCTACTCACTGTTCGCGGTCGGCTTCGTCGGCTTCCTGGTCTTCTCCCTGTTCCTTGGCGGCTTTATCGGCAGGCGCTTCGTCACGCCCATCACCACCCTGGCCAGCGCCGTGCGCGACGGCTCCGGCGAACTGCCGTTTACCGACCGCGACGATGAACTCGGCGTCCTGGCGCGCGCGTTCGCCGCCCATACCAGCGAGCTGCGTGGCTTCCTCGACCGCGAGCGCTACTTCACCGGCGACGTCAGCCACGAACTGCGCACCCCGCTCACCGTCATCATCGGCGCGGCTGAACTGCTGGTGGCGCAGGGCGCCGGTCAATCCGCCATCGCCGGCCCGGCCGAACGCATACTGCGCGCCGCCAACGAAGCGGCCGACTGCGTACGCGTGCTGCTCCTGCTGGCACGCACGCCCGCGCTGCTGCCGACTACCGAAACCGACATCGACGCAGTGGTGCGGTCGGACACGGCACGCTATCAAAGCCTGGTCGACGGCAAGCCAGTCGCCTTGCGCTACCTGGGCGGGACGCCTTTCACTGTGCGCGGACCGGCCGAGCTGTATGCCACCGCCATCGGCAACCTGATTCGCAACGCCTGCCAGTACACCAGCGAAGGGGAGGTCGAGATACGCCTTGGCGAGCGCGCCGTCATCATCGCCGACACTGGCCCCGGCCTGCCGGAAGCGGTGCGCGCGACCCTGCCCGATCACGCCGGCCTCCCTGCCGGCACGGGCTCGTCCGGCACCGGCATCGGCCTGACCCTGGTGCGGCGCATCTGCGAATCGCTCGGCGCCACGCTAACGCTGGATGACCGGCCCGGCGGTGGCAGCGTGTTTACCATCGCCTTCCCCGAAGATTTCACAAAATCTTAACGCCGCCTTGACGGAGATTTGATCTCGCACAATGTATCTTGAGCTAATGTAAGGGGTGGTTATTCGCCCCGCCATATTGGATTCGAGGATACTGGATTGAAAATCAACACCGCGCCGCAGATCAATGCGGCAGTCTTTACCCTGATCGCATCGGTCTTCCTGGTACTTGCCTACAACACTGCCTTCTGGCGCGCGTTTTTCGACGCCACCGGCCACCTCAGTGTCGCCAACGTCCCGCTGCATGCCGGCAGCTTCCTGCTGATTGTCGTCTTGTTCAACGCGGTACTCACGCTGATCAACTTCCGCTACCTGCTCAAGCCGGTATTGATTGCGCTGTTCATGGTCACCGCGGCCACCAGCTATTTCATGAACCACTACGGCACGCAGATCGACCGCGCCATGGTGCAGAACCTGTTCGAGACCGATGTGCGCGAAGCGCGCGAACTGTTCAACCCCAAGCTGCTGCTTACCATCGGCCTGCTCGGCGTACTGCCTTCGCTGGCCGTATGGCGCGTGCGCCTGACCTATCCCAACTGGCGCCGCGACCTGGGCCTGAAGGCGGGCATCGTCGGCGTGTCCGCCCTGATCGTCGCGGCGCTGTTGTTCGCCTTCTTCAAGTCGCTCGCGCCCGCGCTGCGCGAGCACCGCGAGCTGCGCTTCCTGCTCACGCCCACCAACTATCTGCAGGCGGTGAATTCGTATTTAAAGCAGCGCGAGGAGGGTGCCCAGGTGGCGGTGGCGCCGCTCGGCACCGACGCCGTGCGCAGCGTGGCCAAGGCCGGCAACCGCCAGCGCTCCGTCACCCTGATCGTCGTCGGCGAAACCGCGCGCGCCGCCAACTTCTCGCTCAATGGCTACGCGCGCATCACCAATCCCGAACTGGCGCGCGAGAACGGCCTGATCTATTTCAGCGACGTGCAGTCGTGCGGCACCGCCACCGCGGTCTCGCTGCCCTGCCTGTTCTCGGCCCTGGGGCGCGATAACTACTCCGACCGCAAGGCGCGCGGCCAGGAAGGGCTGCTCGACGTGCTCTCTCACGCCGGCTTCAAGGTGCTCTGGCGCGACAACAACTCGGGCTGCAAGGGCGCCTGCGACCGCGTCGCCTACGAAGACCTGTCGCGTCCCGAACCGGGCAACCGCTGGTGCGTGGGCGACGAGTGCTACGACGAACGCCTGCTCGACCGTCTGCCCGAGATCATCCGCGACGCCAAGGACGACCTGGTGGTGGTGCTGCACCAGAAGGGCAGCCACGGGCCGGAATACGACAAGCGCTATCCGGCCGCGTTCCGCCGCTTCACCCCGGTATGCCAGACCAGCGAGCTGCAAACCTGCAGCCGCGAGGCGATCGTCGCCGCCTACGACAACACCATCCTCTACACCGACCACTTCCTCAGCCAGGCCATCGGCCTGCTGCGCAGAAGCGCCGAACAGGACAAGGTCAATGCCGCCATGATGTACTTCTCCGACCACGGGGAGTCGCTGGGCGAGAAGAATATGTTCCTGCACGGCGCGCCCTACATCATCTCGCCCAGCGAACAGCGTGCGGTGCCGATGATGATGTGGCTCTCCGATGGCTTCGCATCGCGCTACCACATCGACCAGCGCTGCCTGGCCGCGCGCGCCAGCCAGCCGTTCTCGCACGATAACGTGTTCCACTCGGTACTCGGCATGCTGAGCGTGACGACCGCGGTCTACAACCCGAACCTCGACATCTTCAGCCCATGCACCAAAAATGAGTAAGCGCATCCTGATCGGCTTTGTGGCCAGCGCCGCCTTGATCCTCTGGATCGGCGCCTTCACCGACCTGGACTTCGCGCTGGCGCGTGCGATGTACGACACGTCCAGCCACAGCTTTCCGTGGCGGGACACCTGGTTCGCCGAAGCGTTCAATCATCGCTTCCTGCGCGCGCTGTCGTGGGCGCTGGCGGCCGGCGTGGCGCTGGCGGTGGCATGGGATGCGGCGAGCCGGGGCGGCAGGCTGACGCCATGGTGGCGCACTCGCCTGCGCGTGGTGGGCATGGCGGCCGTGCTGGTGCCGCTGACGATCAGCGGTCTGAAATACCTGAGCGCCTCGCACTGTCCGTGGGACCTGATCGACTTCGGCGGCACGGAACGCTATGTGCGGCTGCTGCAGGCGATCGTGCCGGGCACGCCGGCCGGGCACTGCTTGCCGGCGGGGCACGCCTCAAGCGCGCTATGGATGATGTCGGTGATGGTGTTCTGGCTGCCGCACAAGCCGCGCACCGCTGCCCTGGTGGGCGTGGGGATGGCGATCGTCGGCTTCGGCGTCGGCTGGGTGCAGCAGATGCGCGGTGCGCATTTCCTCACCCATACCTTGTGGTCGATCTGGATCGCCAGCGCGATCGTCGGACTGCTGTGCGCACGCCTGCTGCGCGAGGACCGGCCGGGGCCAGCGGCGGCCGTCCTCACCTGAGTGGCTGACGTGCCGGGCTTACACGCCCCAGAGCACGTCGTAGCCGGTATCGCGCGCCGCCTTGAGCATTTCCAGCAGCGGATAGGCGCGCGTCGAAAAGCTGACCGACTGGATTTCCTCGTGATCGTGGTCGTCGCCCTGTTCATTGTGATGGGCCACGACATCGCGCTGGATTTCTTCCGCCGCCGAATGCGCGCGCACTTCCGCGATCTCGTTTTCCAGCAGCTTGATCGCCTTCGGCGCCTCTTCCGCGGTGATAACGCCCTGGTCCACATTCTTGTGCAGCAGCTCAAGGATACGCGTGGCGTGTTCCTTGTACATCAGTACTTCCGCTGCGGCTCTGGAGGTAAATTTAACTAACATAAGGAACTTTCTATTTT
>CAMLHI010000319.1 GCA_946479705.1 uncultured Oxalobacteraceae bacterium | reverse complement strand
GCAGCAAGGGGGCCAGCACGTAGTACCAGGTCTCGTTGGCAAGGCTCCACAGGGGATAGTTTCCGCCGAACTGGGGAACGCTGATGGTTTGCAGCCCCAGCAGATTGGCCAGCAGCACCGTCAGCGAGTAGGGATTGTCTGGCGAAAGATCGATGGCGCGCGGATCGATCTGGCCGCTGACGATGGCAATTGCTGCCATCAGCAGAAAGGTCGGGACCAGCACGCTCCATAGCCGGGTCAGGCGGTCGATCGCATACAGCGTCAGGGCTTGTGGCTTGCCGTATTTATTCCACAAACTGCCGCCCACCAGCCAGCCGCTGATCAGGAAGAACACCACCACCGCCTGATGCGCGAAGCCGGTCAGGAAGGCCAGTGCCTGGTACCACGCTGGCGGATCGTCCATCGCGCGCAAACTGGGAAAGAATTCGGCGCGCAAATGGGCAGCTGCGACCTCCACCGCAGCCGCGCCGCGCAACAGCGATATCAGCACCGAGTGGGGGGAGTCGGCGCGCAAATTGCTCTCGTCGAGCAAGCTTATGCTGGGCAGGACAGGGGATGTCATGATGGCCTCCGAGGCGTGAGATGACAGGATGTGACGAAGTCGTGGAGCGCGGTGCAAGAGCCGGGTGAGCTGCCCGCCAAGCGCGGCGATTTGCCGCTGGCCGAACCTGGGCGAGACGCGGGCGAAGCCCTGCGCCGCCTGCATTTTTTGACGCGTCGATTGGCGTGCGGCGGGACAGCGGATGCGGCATCATCAGGTCCTCCGCGATGTGGGATGCGAGAAAGGCTAGTCCAGGGACAGGCCGTGCAAGGGACCTTGTCCGGCCAGCAGGCGCGCGGCCTTGAGCATCCAGTAGCCGACGGGAATCGGGTGGATCAGCCATGCCGCGAGCGCGAACACGAGGCCATACCAGTACAGGCCGGCCAGCGGACGGCGTGCAGGGGCAGGGTTGGCAGCGGCCAGCACGCCGATGCTCACGCTGGCGCCGAGCGCAAAGCCGGCCAGGGCTTCGGAAAGACTGTGCTGCCGGTCCGCAACCAGCGCCAGCGCTACCAGCAGGGCGCAGGCCAGCCCGCCCAGCAGGGCGGCGCCGCCAAGCCAGCCGGCGCGCCAGTCTCCGTCACATGGGCGCGGCTTGTGCGCGGGCGCCGCGTGTCCGAGTTGGGCGAGCAGATAGAATGTGGCGGGCAGCACGGCGGCGGCGCCGGCCGCATGGCCGCTCAATGCCTTGAAGCGCAGCGTGGCGATGCCTGCGCCACTGAGCAGGTAGGCCATCTTGCTCAGCCCGACGACGAGCAAGGCCAGCGCGAAACCGGCCGACCAGGCAGCGGCGCGCCGCGGTGCGCGCAATGCCACCAGTGTGGCGCTGATGGCCGCAGCGGCCGGCACGGTCACGTGCAAGTCGCCAAGGTGCAGAAGCATCGTCCAACTGGCCATAATGTCTCGCTAGCGCAGCAGCGCTGCCAGGGTGCAGACGATGATCTTGAGGTCGGTCCAGAAACCCCGCTCGAGCACGTAGCGCACATTGACAGCGAGCTTGGCTGGCATGACCGCATCGAGGTAGGTGCGTTCCGGATCGGCGCTGCGCGCCAGGATGGTACTTTCCTCCTTGAAGCAGATCGATGCCCAGTCGGTAATGCCGGGCCGTACCGACAGCACCACCGTGCGCACATCGGGCGGGTAGCAGGCGACGTAGCGCGGCACTTCCGGGCGCGGCCCCACCAGGCTCATGTCGCCGGCCAGCACATTGAGCAGTTGCGGCAGTTCGTCCAGCTTGTGGCGGCGCAGGAACTGGCCGGCCCGGGTAATGCGCCGGTCGGCGCCGACCGTGATCAAAAGCGCCGGCGCCGGATCGTCGCGCATGCTGCGAAACTTGAGAATGTCGAAAATCTGGCCATACCGGCCGACGCGCTTTTGCCGGAACAGCACCGGCCCGGGCGAATCGAGCTTGACCCAGAGACCGATCAGCAATAGCAGCGGCGCCAGCAGCCCCAGGCCCAGCGCCGCGGCGACAAGGTCGAACAGGCGCTTGCTCATGTCAGCAGCTCGCGCAGGGCCAGGATGACGCGCTCCTGGTCGGCCCCGCTCATTTTAGTGTACAGCGGCAGCGTCAGCATCGAGGCATAGGCCGCTTCGGCCACCGGAAAGGCCTGTGCCGACAGGCGGCAGCTGTCGCGCCAGTAGGGCTGGCGGTGCAAGGGAATGAAGTGCACGCTGGTACCGATGCCGCGCTCGGCCAGCAGGGCGATCAGGTCGTCGCGCCCGAGCCGCGCGCCCGGCAGCAGTCGTACCGGATACAGATGCCATGCATGGCTGCTGCCGGCCTGGGGCGCGGCGGGCAGGCGCAGGGGCAGGCCCGCAAGCGCCTCGGTATAAGCGGCGGCCAGCTGTTCGCGGCGCGCCAGGAAGCGGTCGATCTTGCGCAGCTGTTCGATGCCGATGGCCGCCGCCAGGTCGGTCAGGTTGTATTTGAATCCGGCCGCGACGACTTCGTAGAACCAGGCTGGCGTGCGCGAGGTGTAGCGGGCAAACGCGTCCTGGCTGATGCCGTGCAGGCGCATTACCCGCACCCGCGCGGCCAGCTGGACATCGCGCGTGACCACCATGCCGCCTTCGCCGGTGGTCATGGTCTTGTTGGCGTAAAAGGAAAAGACCGTGGCGTCGCTGCCCAGCGTCCCGACCAGCCGTCCCTTGTAGCGGGTCGGAAAGGCATGGGCGGCGTCTTCAACCACTTTCAGGCCGTATTCGTGCGCCAGGTCGAGCAGCTTGTCCATGTCGCAGGCAAGGCCTGCATAGTGCACGGGGATGACGGCGCGCGTGTGCGGGCCGATGGCCGCTTCGACCGCGGCCAGGTCGAGCGTCAGGGTGAGCGGGTCGACATCGACGAAGACCGGCTGGGCGCCCAGGTAGCGCACCACTTCGGCCGTGGCGGTGAAGGTCAGGGTCGGTACGATGACTTCATGGCCGGGGCCGATGCCCAGCGCTTCCAAGGCCAGGTGCAGGCCGGCGGTGGCCGAGTTGACCGCCATGGCCTGCACCCCGCCGCCGAGGTAGGCGGCGAAGTCCTGTTCGAACTGCCGGGCCTTGGCGCCGGTGGTCACCCAGCCTGAGCGCAGGCAGCTCACTACCGCCTCGATTTCTTCGTCGCCGATGTCGGGTAGCGCGAACGGCAGGAAGTGGCCGGTGGCGTGGAGGAGGTTGTCAGGCATGGTGGACTCCGTGGAAGAAAGATGGCCCGCTCAGGCGCAGGCGTGCAGAAAGCGCTGGCCCAGGACGGTATAGCTCAGGTTATCGACCGCATAGCGCTGGCCTCGCAAGCCCATCGCCGCGCGTTCCTCTGGCGTGGCCATGAACAGGGCCAGCAGGCCGCGCACCAGGGCCGGCGGATCCTGCGGCGCCACGCTCAGGCCGCAGGCCGCCTCGGCGACCGGGTCGTTGCCGGCATCGACCGCATGGAGGATGGGCCGCGCTGCCATCATGTAGTCGATCAGCTTGTTGGGCGAGATGCCGAAGCGGTACAGGCGCTGGCGCTGCCAGCCCAGGTAGGCGACGTCGAAGCGGCGCAGCAGGGCCGGTACCTGGTGCTTGGGTACCGGGTCGAAGAAAAACAGATTGCACAATTGCAGCTGGCGTGAGAGGGCTTGCAGCCTGGCTTTTTCTGGCCCGCCACCGACCAGGACGAAGGCCATGCGGGAATCGGCGATCGAGGCGGCCGCGTGCAGCAGGGTATCGAGGGCATTGGCCAGGCCATGGGTGCCGGCGTAGCCGACGATGAATTTCCCGTTGGCGCGCAAGTTGTGCATGGCCGCGCCCAGTGCGCCTGGCAGCTCGCCCGGCTGGCCGGCCCATTCGAGCGGATCGAAGCCGTTCGGGACGATGTGCAGCTTGTGCGGCGCCATGCCATGGGCTTCCAGGTGCGCGCGCAC
>CAMLHI010000318.1 GCA_946479705.1 uncultured Oxalobacteraceae bacterium | reverse complement strand
TGGGGCGTAACGCCACCGGCTATTCCTTCGTGACCGGCTTCGGCGCCCGTCCGCCCATGCACCCGCATCACCGTCCCTCCGAAGCCGATGGCATCGAGGCGCCGGTGCCGGGCTGGCTGGTGGGTGGGCCGCAGCCCGGCCAGCAGGAAAAGGATGCCTGCAAGGTCGCTTATCCGAGCCGGCTGCCGGCCCTGTCCTATCTCGACAATGTGTGCAGCTATTCGTCCAATGAAGTGGCCATCAACTGGAATGCGCCGCTGGTGTATGTCAGCGCCGCGCTGGACGCGCTCGGCTGGCCGGCGCGCGCCAGTCAAGCGGGAGCAGGCATGGACAAGCCCGCTGTGACGCTCGAGACCATCGCGCGCCAGGAGCAGACGCTGCAGTTTGCCAGCTTCAACAACGCCATCGCGCTGGAACTCGGCAACAAGATCGTCGAGATGGCCAAGGCCGCCAACAAGGTGGTGGCGGTGGACATCACCATGAACGGCACCCAGCTGTTTTTCCACGGCATGGACGGCACCACCAAGGACAATGCCGACTGGATTCGCCGCAAGAGCAACCTGGTCAACAAAACCGGACACGCTTCCTTCTACATCCACACGGAAGCGGTCAGGCAGGGCCGGGATTTCGACAAGCTGCCCGAGTTCGACAAGCGCGACTACGCCGCCCACGGCGGTTCCTTCCCGCTGGCGATCAAGGGCAAGGGGCAGGTCGGCACCATCACCGTCTCCGGCCTGCCGGGTGAGGAAGACCATGCCATGGTGGTCGATGCCTTGAAGGCTTACCTGAAGGCCGAGTAGCGCGGGCGCGCGGCGCGCCAGTTCGTCGACTGGCGGCCGTTGCGGCGGTGGGAGTGGAGCTTTTCCACAACAAAAATATTCATTCTTTGACAATCTTTCCTAATCGACATAGCGTAGGCCTGCGTCCCTGAGGGGATGCGCGCACGGCGGCTGCCGTCCGTAGCCTGGTGTACCGATATCCACAAGGAGAGCTTGATGAAGATTGTTCGCGCCACATTGCTGTTGGGCCTGCTCAGTTCCGCCCTCAGCGCCCCCGCCCGCGCCGCCGATGTTCCCAGCGGTAGCTATAAGCTGTCCTGTTCCCGCCCGGCCGTGGCGGGCGACGTCCTGTCGGCCAGCTGCCGCAAGCTCAACGGTGCCATGCAGGCCACTACCTTGCCGCGCCTGGCTTCCTGCCTCAATTCCATCAGCCACGACGGCGACATCGGCAATATCGACGGCAATCTGATCTGCCTGCCCGACCTGCCCAAGGCCGATCCGCATTTCGTGTTTCCCGAGTCGGAAACCCGCATCAACCAGTGGGTCTACGGCGGCGATGCCGGCGCCATGGTGCGCCACAGCTGGGGCGTCTGGGCCGGGCTGACGCAGCCGGTCGGGCTGATCAACGGCCTCCCGGTACGCGCCTTCGAAACCTGGGCCGTGCCTTCGAATATCGTGGCGCGCAGCGCGATCGGCCTGCAACAAGTACCGTCGCCGTCCGCGCCGCTGGGCGTGCCCAAGCGCGACCTGGGCATCCCGCGCCAGTTCGAGCACGGTCACCAGACCGGCAAGAAAGCCGCGCTGCTGGCGGCCAAAGCCGCCGCCGCGCCAGGCGTGCCCGACACCGGAATCGTCGTCTCGGTCGCCTACAATCCGCCCGGCGCCAACCACGCCATCGCCAACCGCCTGTTCTACGAGTCCACCTTGCAGCAATACATGAAGAACGGCTATACGGACATGCCGAACTTCCCCAACAATACCGTCACCGTCAAGCCGGTCTTCAAGATCATTCCAAAGAATCTCGCCGGCGGTATCTACACCTTCCCCGGCTGGCCAGGGCCGGGCGCGGCCCAGCCGAATGCCGGCTACGACGAATCGATCTGGAACAACTGCGTGTATATCGATATCCGCACCCCGGTCGGCAAGGGCGGCAATAGCAACGATCCCGGCTGCAAGAGCCGCAGCGGCGCCAACACCTTTTATTTGAACCAGTTCGTGCACAGCAAGATCACGGCGGACGATGCGGTGTACCTGAGCAATCAGCTTGGCCGCACCGTCAACGCGGGCGACTACATCGTGCTGGTGGCCATGCACGTCACCACGCGCGAGAACAAGATGTGGACCTGGCAAACCTTCTGGTGGTCGGCCAATGCCGATCAGCCGTTCGCGCCGAGTTCGAATGCGATCGCCCAGGCGCGTCCGCTGGCCAGCCTGGACGAGGCGACCCGCCACTATGCGATGGCGGTGGCCTACAACACCGTCACGCCGGCCCAGCCGATTACCGGCGGGGAGAACGTGGGCGAGCCGGTGTTCACCTACAACCCCTATCTGGAAGCGGGATTCGATCCGTCGACGTTCGGCATCAGCCGGCCCATCAACGGCAAGCTCAACGCCAATACCGGCATCCAGACCAACTGCATGACCTGCCATAACATGGCCGCCTACGTGCCCAAGGGCGGGAACCAGATGCCCTACGCGACCGACTTCTACATGAGCCTGACCGACCCGGTGTTTTCCGGCTCGCTCAAGAGCGATTTCTCGTGGACCATCATCAATACCCTGGTCAAGACCCCGGCCAAGTAGGGACCGTTATTCGTAGGCGATGACGCGCTGCTCGGCATGGCTGCGCAGCGCCATCTGGATAATGCGGATCACCGCCAGCGCGTCGCGCCCGCTCACCGGAGCCGGCGCGCCGCGCAGGATGGCTTCCACCATGCCTGCGTAATAGGCTTCGTAGCGTCCCGGCAGCGAAGCGACGTCGCCTTTCACCGTCAGCTCGCCCTTGGTGAAGGCCAGGGTGGCGTGGCTTTCCGCCGGCTCCACGCCCCACTCGGGCGAACCCGGCCGCAGGCCGCGCAGCAGCTGGCTTTCCTGCGGATCGAGACCGAACTTGGTGAAGCTGCCCAGCTCGCCATGGACCAGGAAGCGCGGGCCGGCATCGTGCGCCAGCATGGTCGAATGCAGGATCACCCGGCGCGCCCCGTAGCGCATCACCAGATGGAAAAAATCGTCGGCAATCGCGCCCTGGCGTTGCACGCCCATGTCGCACTGCACGCTGTCGGGCAGGCCGAACAGCGCCAGGGCCTGGTCGATCAGGTGCGAGCCGAGGTCGTACAGCATGCCCGAACCGGGGAGGTCCTGCTCGCGCCAGCGCTGGCGCACGGTGGGGCGGTAGCGGTCGAAATGCGATTCGAAGGTGGTGACCGGCCCCAGCAGGCCGGAATGGATGACCTGCTGCAGCGTGAGGAAATCGTTGTCCCAGCGGCGGTTATGGAACACGCTCAGGATCAGCTTTTTCTGCTCGGCCAGTTCGACCAGCTCGGCCGCTTCCTGCACCGTCACCGTGAACGGCTTTTCCACCACCACGTGCTTGCCCGCCAGCAGGGCCTGGCGCGCCAGGCTGAAGTGGGTGGTATTGGTGGTGGCCACCACCACCAGGTCGATCTCGGCCGAGCCGATCAGCAGGGCCGGATCGGCCACCACCGTCATGCCGGGAAAGTCCTCGCGCACCCGCTCCGGTTTGCTGGAACATACTTGCGCCAGGCGCAAGCCCGGCACGGCCGCGATCAGCGGCGCCTGGAAGGTGGCGCCCGAATAGCCGTAGCCGATCAATCCTGCCCGTACTTCATTGGTTTCCTGCATGGCTTTCCTTTCTGATGATTGAATGTGTCGATGCCGCGTGATTCAATGATTGCCCAGCAGCGGCGCGGCCTGCAGCCAGGCGGCGAAGGCGTCCACCAGACCGGCCCCGGTGGCGCCGTCCACGCCCGGCCCGGCCTTGACCCCGACGCCTTTCGGATCGCTGAAGGGATTGGCCGCGCCTTCGCGCACATCGATGGCGGTGCGTACCAGCAGGGCCTTGATCTCGGCCGGCGTGAGGCGCGGATTTTTCTGCAGCAGCAGCGCGCACACGGCCGCGATCTGCGGCGC
>CAMLHI010000317.1 GCA_946479705.1 uncultured Oxalobacteraceae bacterium | reverse complement strand
CGTCATCGACGACGACCGCCTTGATCTTGTCGACCACGTCCTGGCCGGCGACGACCTTGCCGAAGACGGCATAGCCGCCGCCCATGCTCGGATAATCGAGGGGGGTGTTGTCGGCCACGTTGATGAAAAATTGCGAGGTGGCGGTATCGGGCGCCGACTGGCGCGCCATGGCCACTGTGTATGGGCCGTTGTGCAGGCCGTTATTGGCTTCGTTCTGGATCGCCTTCTGGGTTGGCTTGGTGACCATCTTGGCATCCAGGCCGCCGCCCTGGATCATGAAGCCGTCGATGACGCGATGAAAGATCGTGCCCTTGTAGAAGCCCGACTTCACGTACTGCAAAAAGTTGGCGACGGTCTTGGGGGCCTTGTCCTGATCGAGTTCAAGCACGATCTCACCCATCGTCGTTTTAATGGAGACGCGCGGCTGGTTCGATTTCGGCGCCGCTTCCGAGGCTGGTTCGGGCACGCGTTCCGGCGCTTGCGCGAGCACCGCGCCGGCGAGGGAAACGCCAATGCACAGTGCGGCAATCTGGGTCAGCAGCGGGGTCCGGAACAGGAACATTGTCGACATGGTGGGTTCTTTCCTTCGATGCAGTTGTTGTGATGAGGTGGCTTGCGTGTCAAGCCTGTCCCGCAAAAATAAACCTGGGGTAGATGCGGCCAGTCTGCTTTTTATCAATGCTATACTTTGCGCAGAACGTCCCATTCTATCAAATAAGAACAACACAGAGGGTACCGACGATCTCGATGCATCTCCCGACTTGACCGGTGCGCGCCCGCGCGGCGCCCGCGCCCGGTTCGGGTATTGTCCGGTCGTCGTGCCCTCTGAACCACGACCAATCCGATGAGCCAACTTAAGATTTACAACACGCTTGCGCGCGACAAGCAAACCTTCGTGCCGATCGAGCCCGGCAAGGTGGGCATGTACGTTTGCGGCATGACGATCTACGATTACTGCCACATCGGGCACGCGCGCATGATGATGGCCTTCGACGTGATCTACCGCTGGCTCAAGGCCTCGGGCTATCAGGTCAACTACGTGCGCAACATCACCGACATCGACGACAAGATCATCAAGCGCGCGGTGGAAAACGGCGAAACCCTGGCCCAGCTGACCACGCGCTTTTCCGCCTACATGGATGAGGACACCCAGGCGCTGGGCATCCTGCCGCCCGACCAGGCGCCGCGCGCCACCGAGTACGTGCCGCGGATGCTGGCCCTGATCGCCCAGCTCGAAGCCAAGGGCCTGGCCTACCAGGGCGAGGATGGTGACGTTAATTACGCGGTGCGCAATTTCCCGAGCTACGGCAAGCTGTCCGGCAAGTCGCTCGACGACCTGCGCGCCGGCGAGCGCGTCGACATCAACACCGGCAAGCGCGACCCGCTCGACTTCGTGCTGTGGAAGGCCTCCAAGGATTCCGAGCCGGCCGAAGTGAAATGGGATTCGAAATGGGGCAGTGGCCGTCCGGGCTGGCACATCGAATGCTCCGCCATGTCTTGCGCGCTGCTGGGCGAGCGCTTCGATATCCACGGCGGCGGCGCCGACCTGCAATTCCCGCACCACGAGAACGAGATCGCCCAGTCCGAAGGCGCGTTCGGCCACGTGACGGTCAACACCTGGGTGCACAATGGTTTCGTGCGGGTCGACAATGAAAAAATGTCGAAGTCGCTCGGGAACTTCTTCACCATCCGCGACGTCTTAAAGAAGTACGACGCGGAAGTGGTGCGCTTCTTCATTTTGCGCGCCCACTACCGCAGTCCGCTCAATTATTCGGACGCCCATCTCGACGACGCCAAGGTCGCGCTTACACGCCTGTACACGGCGCTGTCCGAGATCGAACTGGGTGCCGAGGCGTGCGTGGTGGTCTGGGACGAAGCCCACGCGCTGCGCTTCCGCGAAGCGATGGACGACGACTTCAACACGCCAGTCGCGCTCGCCGCACTGTTCGACCTCGTCACTGAACTGAACAAGAGCAAGTCGCCGACTCACGCGCGTCAGCTCAAGGCGCTGGCCGCCGTCATCGGCCTGCTCGAACGTACGCCCCAGCAGTTCCTGCAAGGCGCGGGAGCGGGCGAGGGCGCGCATTCGCCGGCAGCCATCGACGCCTTGATCGCGGCCCGCATCGCGGCCAAGAAGGCACGCAATTTCGCCGAGTCCGACAAGATCCGTGCGGATCTGCTGGCCGCAGGGATTGTGCTCGAAGACAAGCCGGACGGCAGCACCAACTGGCGCCGCGCATGATGGCCCTGCACAAGGACAGCGCGGGGACGACCTCGCTTATTCTCGAGGTCCCGCCGTACTGGGAAGAAGCCAAGGCTGAACTCATGAAGCGCGACCGCATCATGAAGAAGCTCATCCCGCAGTTCGGCGACCTGCACCTGGTCGGCAATGGCGACCCGTTCAAGACGCTGGCGCGCTCGGTGGTGGGCCAGCAGGTCACCACCAGGGCGGCCGACCTGGCCTGGGACAAGCTGATGGTGGTGTGTCCCAAGATCACCCCGGCCCAGGTGCTGAAAGCCGGCGCCGAGCAGCTGTCGGCCTGCGGCCTGTCGAAACGCAAGACCGAATACATCCTGGATCTGGCGGACCATTTCAAGGCCAAGCGCGTGCACGCCAGCCAGTGGGCCGAAATGGACGATGAAGCCGTCATCGCCGAGCTGGTGCAGATCCGCGGCATCGGCCGCTGGACCGCCGAGATGTTCCTGATTTTTAATATGCTGCGCCCGAATGTGCTGCCGCTGGACGACCCGGGCCTGATCCTGGGCATCAGCCAGAACTATTTCTCCGGCGAACCGGTGTCGCGCAGCGACGCGCGCGAGGTTTCAGCCAACTGGGAACCGTGGCGGACGGTGGCAACATGGTATTTATGGCGTAGTTTAGACCCGGTTCCGGTAGAATAGCGTCCGAATGGCCGCGCGGCGGGGGTATGTGCGGCTTGAAATAACACGGAGGTAGAATGATTAAAACAACTTTCCTCAATTTTGAGCAGCCGATTGCCGAGCTCGATTCCAAGATTGAAGAGCTGCGTTTCGTCCAGGACGATTCCGCCGTCGACATCTCCGAAGAGATCGACCGTCTGGCCAAGAAGAGCCAGCAACTGACCAAAGACATTTACGCCAAGCTCACGCCTTGGCAAGTTTCCCAGATCGCCCGTCATCCGCAGCGTCCCTACACCATGGACTATGTGAATGAAATCTTCACCGACTTCCACGAACTGCACGGCGACCGCTCCTACGCGGACGACCTGTCCATCGTCGGCGGGCTGGCGCGCTTCAATGGCCAGGCCTGCATGGTCATCGGCCACCAGAAAGGGCGCGACACCAAGGAACGCGCCTTGCGCAACTTCGGCATGCCCAAGCCGGAAGGCTACCGCAAGGCCATGCGCCTGATGAAGCTGGCCGAGAAATTCGGCCTGCCGATCTTCACCTTTGTCGACACCCCCGGCGCCTTCCCCGGCATCGATGCCGAAGAGCGCGGCCAGTCCGAAGCCATCGGCCACAACCTGTACGTCATGGCCGAGCTGAAAGTGCCGCTGATCGCCACCATCATCGGTGAAGGCGGTTCTGGCGGCGCGCTGGCCATCGCCGTGGGCGACGCCGTGCTGATGCTGCAATACGCCACCTACTCGGTCATTTCTCCGGAAGGCTGCGCCTCGATCCTGTGGAAGACCGCCGAGCGCGCCTCCGACGCCGCCGACGCGCTGGGCCTGACCGCGCACCGCCTCAAGGCCATGGGCCTGATCGACAAGATCATCAACGAACCGCTGGGCGGCGCCCATCGCGATCCGAAGCAGATGGCCACCATGCTCAAGCGTGCGCTGGCCGACACGCTGCGCCAGTTCCAGGGCATGAAAACCAAGGACTTGCTGGAACAGCGCCATCAGAAACTCATGGCGTACGGGAAGTTCAAAGAAACCACCCCGACCGAAGAGTGAGT
>CAMLHI010000316.1 GCA_946479705.1 uncultured Oxalobacteraceae bacterium | reverse complement strand
CGTCGACCGGCAGCTGGTCGAGATAGCGCCAGCGGCGCGGCACCGCCACGCCTTCAACCCGGCCCTGCAAATGCTGGCGCAGGCGGGCGTTCAAGCCGCCCCTGCCCTCGCTCTCCAGCAGTGCAGCGCCCTGCGGCGTGGGCACCACGAAGGCGGCCAGCGCCTGGCGCGCGCGGCCTTCGGCCGGGCAGACGATGACCCGCGCTTCGCTGGCCAGGCCACTGTCCTTCAGCGCCGCTTCGACGGCGTCGAGCGAGACGCGCTTTTCTTCCAGCTTGACCAGGCGGTCGCCGCGTCCCAGCAAAATGAAGCCATGCGGTCCGGTGGCGGTGGCATGGTCTTCCAGACGCAGCCAGTTATCGTCGAACAGGCGCGAGGAACGCACTTCCAGCCGGCCGCAGTCGGCCACGCGCCAGTCCAGCGCCGGCATCGGTTCCCAGGCGCCGTTGCCGCTGGCGTGGCGGCGCCGCCAGGCGATGCCGCCGGTCTCGGAGCTGCCGTAGATTTCGGTCGGGATGTGTCCCAGCAGGCGCTCAGCCAGGGCGCCCGCCTCGGGTGCCAGCGGGCCACCCGATGAGAACACCGCGCGCAGCTGGACCGCGGCGGGTTGCCAGTCCAGATGATCCGGCAGGCGCTTGAGGTGGGCCGGAGTGGCTACCAGCACGCAGGGGCGCTGCGCCAGCGCCTCGATCAGCTGTTCGGGATAGACCACGGCGGCCGCGCCGATCGGACGCCCGGCCATGAGCGGCCACAGGACCTTGAACAGCAGGCCGTAGATGTGCTGGTGCGAGACGGTGGCGATGACGCCGGCCTGGCCGATCTCGGCGCCGAAAACGCGCTCCAGGATCGCCACTTCGTCGGCCATCTGTGACAGCTTCTTGGGAATCGCTTGCGGCTCGCCGGTGCTGCCGGAGGTGTGCACCACCAGTGCCACCCGATCGCCATCGAGCGCCTCCCAAGGGAGCGTGCAGGTCTCGTCCGCGCGCGGGACGGCGGGCGCGCAGTGCTCCGGGAATTCGCCGAAGAAGGACTGTACCGAACGCGCCATCGCGGTGCAGCTGCTGTCGAGCGTGTCGGCGCTGAGCCACACGGTCTTGCCGGCGCTCCAGGCGCCCAGCAGGGCCGCGGCAAATTCGAGGCCGTCGGCGAGGTACAGGGCGCAGTCGCTGCCCGGTGTGCGCAGGGCCAGCGCGCGCCACGCTCCCGCGCGCGCCAGCAGCGCCTCGCAGCTGAGCGGGTCCGCGCCGCGCCAGCCGGCCACGGCGTCGCCGCGCTGTTGGAGCCGATGTGCCAGTTCAAGCATGATGACGGGCCTTGAAGCGCAGGCGCACCAGGAATTCGGCGCCGAACAGCACGGCCATCAGCACATACGCGATGACGCCGTTGTAGAGCGACCAGACGCGGTCCGAGGCCCACAGCGCGGTGGCCAGGGCCATGCTGCCGTTCAGGACGAAGAAGCCGCACCAGACCATGGTGACCTTGCGGGTATAAACAATCGCCGCCGGCGGCAGCTCCGGCTCGCGCAGGCGCGCCAGCCGCTCCACCATCGAGGGGCCGGCCAGCAGGGTGTAGCCGAAGGCCGCCAGCAGCGAGGCATTGACCAGCACCGGATAGAGCTTGAGCGGCAGCATGGCGTTGGCCGACACCGCGCCAGCGGCCAGCAGCAGCGCGCCGCCGGCCGACCAGCGCGCCATGCGGCTCACGCGCAGCGAGGGAAGGCGCGCGCAGGCCGCCAGCAGCAGCAACAGCGCCAGCCAGCGCGGTTCCACCCTGCCCTGGCCGAACCAGAGCGCGAGCGGATACAGCGCGGTCAACACGGCCGCCGACGCGGCCAGCGCCCGCGTGTTTATAGCGCCTGCTCCTCGGCCAGCTGCTCGAGCGCGTTGACCACGTCGCCGATGGTGCGGATGGTCTTGAACACTTCGGGCTGCATGCGCTTGCCGGTCAGCTGCTTGAGCTTGACGGCCAGGTCGACCGCGTCGATGCTGTCGATATCCAGGTCGGCGTACAGGTTCGAGTCGAGCGTCAGGCTGCCCGGATCGAGTTCGAACATTTCGGCCAGCAGCTCGACCACCCAGGTGGTCAGCTGCGCGCGGGTCATCTTGTCGATATCTACCATGGCGTTCCTCATTTGCTCCGGTGGGTTTCAATCAGTGCGGCCAGCGCGCGCACGGAGGCGAAGTGGCGGCGCGTGTCTTCCGCGTCGGCCGAGAGCGAGATGCCGTAGCGCTTCTGCAGCGCCACGCCCAGCTCGAGCGCGTCGATCGAGTCGAGACCCAGGCCTTCGACGAACAGCGCGGCATCGCTGTCGATGTCCGCCACGGCGACATCTTCGAGCTGCAGCACCTCGATGATCATTTGTTTCACTTCTTGTTCAAGCATGGCCTTGGCACTCTCTCGTAAATAATTGTTGCAGGTGGTCGGTGAGGCGGCGCACGGCGATCACGTCGCTGCCCGCGGCGGCGGTGAAGGCGCCGGTGTCGATATCGTCCTGGACTTCGATGCGAAACCGCACCCGGCTCGCCGGCACGCGCCACCATTTGTCGCCCTTGCCCAGGGTGCGCGGATGGCAGTCGATCAGTACCGGCGTCACCGCGCGCGCGCCGCGCACGGCGATGTTGGCGGCGCCGCGCTTGAGCGCGATGCGGCCATCGGCCGGGGTGCGCGTGCCCTCCGGGAAGATGATCAGGTTATTCCCGGCCCGCAGCGTGGCGATGCAGGCCTCGACCAGCGCTTCGCCCTCGGCGTTGCTGATGTAGGCGGCCGCCCGCACCGGGCCGCTGGTGAAGGGGTTGTGCCACAGGCGGCTCTTGACGATGCAGTCGGCGCGCCGCACGAAGGCCATCAGGAACACCGTGTCGATCAGGGTCGGGTGGTTGGCCAGGATCAGCTGGCCGCCGCGGTCGAGCTTGTCCAGGCCGACGATCTCGTAGCGCAGCACGCCGAGCGCGCGCATCATGCCCACGAACGCGCGGAAGGTCAGGCGGATCACGGCGCGGGCCAGGTCGGCGCGGCGCGCGGGCGCGCGCACGGCCACGTTCAGCAGCGGGAACACCAGCACGCGCAGCAGCAGTCCGCCCAGGCCGAACAGCGCAAAGCTCAGGCCCGTGGCGAACACGCGCCAGCCGCGATCCAGCCTAGCCCTCATCGCGCGTCCAGGTCCATTGCTGCGCGCCCGCGTGGCGCTGCAGGCGGGCCGCGCCGCTGAGCTGGAAGCGCAGGATGTCCAGTCCGCCGGGCGTGGCCCCGCCGACGGCATCTGCCGGCGCGGCGTCCCAGGCAAGGCCGATCGGGTCGGCATCGGCACCGGTCAGCAGCCAGGCGAAGGCGTGCGGCTGCTCGTCGCAGTCCTCAAAACCATCCAGCGGCGCCGGCAGCGGGCAGTCGTAGGCCACCAGCAGCACTTCGGAGGCGCCGTTGGCCAGCAGGCCGCAGGCTTCGACGATGGCGTGTTCGACAGTGGCGGCGCCGCCGGCCAGCGCCATGTGGTTGGCGCGGTCGGTACGGGCGATCGAGAACAGTCCGGCGCTGGCATTGTGCACGGCCAGCCCGAAGGCGGTCGGCGACAAGGGTTCGGCACGCGCCAGGTCGGCCAGCAGCGCGACCGCGCGCGCCACGTCGCCATGACGCGAACAGAAAATCGTGGGAATGCCGGTGCGCCCGTCCAGGCAGCGGTAGGCGACTTCGAGCGCCATGCGGCCCAGGAAGCCGGCGCGGCGGCGCAGCATGGCGGGCATCGCCGCGACGGGCGCGTCATCGCTGCCGCCGATGCGGTAGGGGTGCCGCGCCCAGTCGCTCCATGCTTGCGCGGTGGTCAACCCGGGCGCCCATGCGGCGTGCGCAGCAATTGAAAAGCGCAGCCGTTGTGGTGCCATTCTTGCCATCTCTCTACAAAACTTACGCTGCAGAAAACAAACTGTAGTCGGGAGAGATTACCAGAACTTTAC
>CAMLHI010000315.1 GCA_946479705.1 uncultured Oxalobacteraceae bacterium | reverse complement strand
GTTCGATGATGGTCTTGCGCGGGATGATCACTTCCTGGCGCGTGAATTCCTGCTCCGTCTCGACCTGGCAGAAGGCCAGGCGGTGGCCGTCGGTGGCCACGGCGATGACGTTGCGGCCGTCCAGCACCAGCAGCAGGCCGTTCAGGTAGTAGCGGATGTCCTGCTGGGCCATCGAGAAGTGCACCATGTTGAACAGGTGCTTGAGGGTCTTTTGCGGCAGGGTCACGGTGGCGTTGAAGCTTTCCGCTACCGATACGGTCGGAAATTCCTCGGCCGCCAGGGTCTGCAGGGCGAAGCGCGATTTGCCGGTCTGGACCGTCAAGCGCTTGTTCAGCAGCGTCATCGTGACGTCGCCCGATTCCGGCAGCGCGCGCAGGATGTCGAGCAGTTTGCGCGCGGCCACGGTGGTGCCGGTCACGTCGGCGCCCGAGCCGATCTGGGCGTGCGTGGTGATCTGCACTTCGGTGTCGGTCGACAGGAACGAGACGCTCTCGCCGTCCTTGCGGATGAGGATATTGGCCAGAATCGGCATAGTGTGCCGACGCTCGACAATACCGCTCACAATCTGCAGTGGCCGGAGAAGGGTATCTCGGGTGGTTTTGACCAATTGCATAGCTGTCCTCGTAGGGTTATCAAATGTGCTCGTGACGAGCTAAAACTTGCTGCGAATCCTATTATTCTGCCAGAAATTGCCTTTTGCTAAGCCAAATGGCGTGTCAGCCCTTCAGGGTCTGCTCCAGCACGTGCAGCTCGTGGTTGCATTCGGCGTTCTTGGTGCGGTCCAGGGCAATCTTGCGCACCGCGTGCAGCACGGTGGTGTGGTCGCGCCCGCCGAACAGTTCGCCGATTTCCGGCAGGCTCTTCTGGGTCAGTTCCTTGGCCAGGTACATGGCGATCTGGCGCGGCCGGGCAATATTGGCCGGGCGCCGCTTGCTGTACATGTCGGCCACCTTGATGCTGAAGAAGTCGGCCACGGTCTTCTGGATGTTTTCCACGGAGATCTGGCGGTTCTGCACCGACAGCAAATCCTTGAGCGCTTCCTTGACCACGTCGATGGTGATGTCCTTGCCGTGGAAACGCGAGTAGGCCAGGATCTTGCGCAGCGCGCCTTCGAGTTCACGCACGTTCGAGCGCAGGTGCTTGGCCACGAAGAAGGCCACGTCGTCGGAAAAGGTCACGCCTTCGGACTGGGCTTTTTTCAACAGAATGGCCACGCGCATTTCCAGTTCCGGCGGCTCGATGGCCACCGTCAGGCCGGAATCGAAACGCGAAATCAGGCGGTCGTCCATGCCCGTGATTTCTTTCGGGTAGGTGTCGCTGGTGATGATGATCTGTTTCTTCGCGGCGATCAGCGCTTCGAAGGCGTAGAAAAACTCTTCCTGGGTGCGGCTCTTGCCGCCGAAGAATTGAATATCATCGATCAGCAGCATGTCCAGCGAGTGGTAGTAATGCTTGAAGTCGTCGAAGCCCTTGCGCTGGTAGGCGGTCACCACGTCGCGCACGTATTGCTCGGCGTGGATGTAGCGGATGCGCGCGCCGGGCTGGTCGGCCATGACCTGGTTGCCGATCGCATGGATCAGGTGGGTTTTACCGAGGCCGACGCCGCCGTAGAAGAACAGCGGGTTGTAGGACACGCCCGGATTGTTGGCCACCTGGATCGCGGCGGCGCGCGCCAGCTGGTTGGCCTTACCGGTCACGAAACTGTCGAAGGTCAGGTCGGTGTTGACGCGGCTTTGCTCGCGCCGCGGCGAATTGCCGATGTTGTACTCGGGCGCGGCCGGGCCGTCATTGTCGGCGCGGCCATTGCCGGCGATGTTGCCCGGGATGTGGTCGTCGGCCGGGGCCGGATGCGCGGCGACCGGCTTCTTGGGCGCGGCATTTTTCGGGTCGAGCACGAACTGCACTTCCACCGGGCACTCGAAGTACTGGCAGGCCAGCGCCGTGATGCGGGTGGCGAACTGGGTCTTGACCCAGTCCAGCTTGAAGCGGTTGGGCGCTGCCATGCGCAGCTTGCCGTCGTCGTAGTCGAGCACTGTGAGCGGTTTGATCCACGCACTGAATTGTTGCGGCGTCAGCTCCAGTTCAAGCTGGGCGGAACAAGTCGGCCAGAAATTTTCCATGAATCGTCTGTCTGAATAAGGTGTGGGTAGGCGGCTGCTTTGCTGCTTCAGCCCGCGCTGCGCTGCGCGGGATGCGCCACACGTAACGCGCTATTCTACCCGCGCCAGCGAAAGTTATCCACAGGCACGCGGTACTTTTTCCGGACTCGGCCGATGCGCCGGCTCAAGCTCGGCCTTGACATGGAAGGGGTAAATGCTGAATAATTCAGGGTTCCCCGCCCGCATTCCGTGCAAACGAGCCGTCAAGGCGCCTTGTTGGGCAGCGGGTAGCACCAAGTTGTTCCAAGTATTTCTAAGTATTGCTGTGGCGTGACGCTGGCTTAACCCTGTGCGAAATGTCCTTGGCGCCGAAACCTGACCCGACGTCAGACCCGATTCTGCTTTTTATTTTGCTTTAAGCGAGACCACCATGAAACGTACTTACCAACCTTCCGTCGTTCGTCGCAAGCGCACGCACGGCTTCCGCGCACGTATGGCTACCCGTGGCGGTCGCGATGTGCTCAACGCACGCCGCGCCAAGGGCCGCAAGCGTCTGGCTGTATAAGTTGTACAGACCTGGCTTACTGCTGGATCGCGGTTGGCAATGACTAGCGAAGGTTCACACGACTTCGCGCGCGTTCGGCGTATCGTTAAAACGGATGAATTTTCATCCGTTTTTCGTTTGCGCCCTGCGCATAAATCGGCGCATTTCGTGCTCTACACACGCTCCAACGAATTGCCGCATGCGCGGCTGGGCGTCGTGGTGGCCAAGCGCTTTGCCCCGCGCGCGGTGACGCGCAACACCATCAAGCGGGTCACGCGTGAACTGTTCCGCGTGGCGCAGCTGCCGCCGCTCGACTGTATCGTGCGGCTGGCGCGTCCCGTCAACGCCAAGGATGGCCCGGCCACCTCGAGCGCGCTGAAGGCGATCCTGCGCAGCGAACTGTCGCGCCTGTTTTCGTCCCAGGCGCCGCGCCCGGGCGGCAAGCCGGCGCCCGCGCCGCTGCCGAAAGTGGCATCATGAAGCGCTTGCTGGTCGGATTGCTGCGCTGCTACCAGATTGTGCTGTCGCCGATGCTGGGGCAGCGCTGCCGTTTTTATCCGACCTGCTCGAATTACGCGATCGAAGCGATCCGCGTGCACGGCGCCGGGCGCGGGGGCCTGCTGGCCGCGCGCCGCCTGTGCCGCTGCCATCCCTTCCATCCGGGCGGCGTCGATCCCGTGCCGCCCAAGCAAGTCCAGCCTACTTCCACAGCCGCGTGCGGCTGCAACCACTCCTGAACAATACCCTCAATGGAAATCAATAAACGTACTATCCTGTGGATCGTGTTTTCCGTCTCGCTGGTGCTCCTCTGGAACGAGTGGATGGTATCGACCGGTAAGCAGTCGCTATTTTCCGCTACCCCGCCCGCCAAGACCGCGCCCGCGGCCAAGGCCCCGGGTTCCGACGTGCCGGGCGCCGCGGGTGCGCCTGCCGTCGCCGGCGCGCTGCCGGGCACTGCTGCAGTTGCGGCCGTCAAGAGCGAGATCGTCACCATCACCACCGATGTGATGCGCGTCGATATCGACACCGCCGGCGGCGTCATCAAGCATCTGGAACTGCTCAAGTTCAAGGACAGTGTTCACAATGGCAAAGACCAGGTGCTGTTTGATGTGAATCCGAAGGGCACGTATGTCGCCCAGACTGGTCTCGTCAGCAACAACGGCACCGCCTTGCCGAATCACAACACTATCTTCACCCCCAAGCCGGGTCCGCGCGCGCTCGATGGCGCCAATCAGGTGCAACTTGTGCTCGAAGCGGTCGAGAACGGCGTCAAGCTGACCAAGACCCTCACCTTCAAGCGCAACG
>CAMLHI010000314.1 GCA_946479705.1 uncultured Oxalobacteraceae bacterium | reverse complement strand
CTGGACTTCCAGGACGCGGTGTACGGCCCGGTCACCTACGACCTGGCCTCGCTGCTGCGCGACGCCTATGTGCAGTGGGACGAGGAAGTGGTGCTCGACTGGGTGGTGCGCTACTGGCAAAGCGCCAAGAAGGTCGGGCTGCCGGTCAATCCCGACATCGACGCCTTCTACCGCGACTTCGAATTCATGGCCCTGCAGCGCCACCTGAAAATCCTCGGCATCTTCTGCCGCCTGAACTACCGCGACGGCAAGAGCGGCTACATGGCCGACCTGGCCACGGTGAGCGACTACGTGCGCAAGACCTGCAACCGCTACACCGTCCTCAAACCTCTGCTGCGCCTGCTCGACGAATTCGAAGCGCGCGCACCGCAGGTCGGCTACACCTTCTGACGGGGCGCGCATGAAAGCCATGATCCTGGCCGCCGGCCGCGGCGAGCGGATGCGTCCCCTCACCGACACCTGTCCCAAGCCGCTGCTCAAGGTACGCGGACGGCCGCTGATCGTCTGGCACATCCTCAACCTGGTGCGCGCCGGGATCACCGAGATCGTCATCAACCACGCGCACCTGGGCCACATGATCGAGGAAGCGCTGGGCGACGGCAGTGCCTGGGGCGCGCGCATCGTCTACTCGCCCGAGGAGACCGCGCTGGAAACGGCCGGCGGCATCGCCAACGCCATGCATTTGCTGGGCGATGCGCCCTTCCTGGCGCTGTCGGGCGACATCTACTGCCCTTACTTCGACTTCGAGCAGGTCAAGGACGCGTTGCAGGACGAAGACATGTGGGGCAAGCCGCTGCCGCTTGAAAAGCGCGACGCTTGCTGGCTCTACCTGACCCCGAATCCCTGGCACAACCCGAACGGCGACTTCGCCCTGACCATGTACTCGGTGGCCAACAGCGGTTCGCCGATGTGGAACTTCTCCAATATCGGCGTGTACCGCCCCGAGATGTTCGCCCACATCCAGCCCGGCACCCACGCCGGCCTGGGCAAGCTGATACGCCAGTACGCCGAGCGCGGCCTGGTCGGCGGCGAAGTCTACGAAGGCGAATGGGTCAATGTCGGCACGGTCGCCCAGCTCGAGGAACTCAACGCCCCGCTGGCGAAAAAGCCATGAGCGGCGCATTTGCGGCGCGGCGCGCGCGCCTGTGCGCCGCCATGAGCCCCGGCGCGGTGGCGATCGTGCCGACCGCCCCCGAGGCGCCGCGCAACGGCGACGCCGACTACCCCTACCGCCACGACAGCTACTTCTACTACCTGAGCGGCTTCACCGAACCGGACAGCGTGCTGGTGCTGGTCGCCGCGCGCGGCGAACAGGCCGCGCGCGCCATCCTGTTCTGCCGCGAGAAGAACCTCGAGCGCGAAATCTGGGACGGCTTCCGCCACGGTCCGGACGGCGCGCGCAGCGCCTTCGGCTTTGACGACGCCTTCCCGATCGAGGAACTGGACGCCGAAATGGCGCGCCTGCTGGCCAACGCCCCCGCCGTGTACTACGCGCTCGGCCACAGCGCCGCGCTCGACCTGCAAATGAAAACTTGGCTGGGCGCGGTGCGGCGCCAGAGCCGCAGCGGCGTCAGCGCCCCGGCCGTGGCGCACGACCTGCACGTGCTGCTCGACGAGATGCGCCTGTTCAAGGACCAGGTCGAACAGCAGACCATGCTGCGCGCCGCCACCATCTCCGGGCAGGCGCACGCGCGCGCCATGCGCGCCACCCGCGCCGGCATGTTCGAATACGAGATCGAAGCCGAACTGCTGCACGAATTTCGCCGTCACGGCGCCCAGTTCCCGGCCTACACCCCGATCGTCGCCAGCGGCGCCAACGCCTGCGTGCTGCACTACCACGCCAACAACCGCCAGTGCCGCGACGGCGAACTGGTGCTGATCGACGCCGGCTGCGAACTCGATAGCTACGCCGCCGACATCACCCGCACCTACCCGGTCAACGGCCGTTTCACGCCGGCCCAGCGCGCCCTGTACGAACTGGTGCTGGCTGCGCAGGACGCCGCCCTGGCCGCGGCCCGGCCCGGGCAGCCCTACGCCGGCGTGCACGACGCCGCCGTCAAGGTGCTGGCCCAGGGCATGCTCGAGCTCGGGCTGGTCGACCGTGCCAGGTTCGCCAGCGCCGACGACGTCATCGCCGAACGCGCGCACCAGCAGTTCTACATGCACGGCACCGGGCACTGGCTCGGGCTGGACGTGCACGACGTCGGCAGCTACCGCGACCTGGCGCAGGAAGGCAAACCCTCGCGCGCCCTGCAGGCCGGCATGGTGCTGACGGTCGAGCCGGGCATCTACGTGCGGCCGGCCGAAGGCGTGCCCGAACAGTTCTGGCATATCGGCATCCGCATCGAGGACGACGTCCTGATGACGGCCGACGGCCACACGATCCTCAGCGCCGCGGCGCCCAAGCGCATCGACGACATCGAGCAGCTGATGGGGCAGGCGGCATGAGCGGCGCCAAGATCGCCATCTGCGGCGGCGGCCCGGTCGGCATGGCGCTGGCGGCCATGCTGGCGCAGCGCGGCGTCGCTGGCGCCGGCATCGCCCTGATCGACGCCAGGGCGCTCGGATCGGCCCTCAGCGACCCGCGTTCGCTGGCGCTGTCCTGGGGCAGCGTCCAGCTGCTCGAAAAGATCGGCGCCTGGCCCCTGCCCGCCACCGCGATCCACCAGATCCACGTCTCGCGCCGCGGCCACCTGGGGCGCAGCATGATCGTGCGCGAAGAGCACGGCGTGCCGGCGCTCGGCTACGTCACCCGCTACGGCGAGCTGACCGGCGTGCTGGCCGACGCCTGCCAGCGCGCCGGCGTGCGCACGCTGCGTCCGCTGCGCGTGAACGGCATCGACGAACGTGCCGACGGCGTCACGCTGCGCCTGGACGACGGCAGCGAGCTCGAAGCCGGCATCGTGGTGCAGGCCGAAGGCGGCGTCTTCGGCGAACAGGAAACCCGTGGCCGCAGCCGCGACTACGAACAAAGCGCCGTGATCGCGCGCGTCATGGCCAGCAGCCCGATTGCCCACCGCGCCTTCGAGCGTTTCAGCGACGAAGGTCCGCTGGCGCTGCTGCCGCAGGATGGCGCCGACGGCCACCAGTATGCGCTGGTCTGGTGCGTGCGTCCCGAGCATGCCGCGCGCCTGCTGGCGCTCGACGACGGCGCCTTCCTGGCGCGGTTGTCGGACGCCTTCGGCAGCCGGCTGGGGCGCTTTACCGCCGCCAGCGCGCGCGCCAGCTACCGGCTCGGGCTCAATGCCGAAGCGCGCGCCACGGCGCGCACGGTCGCGATCGGCAATGCCGCGCAAACCCTGCACCCGGTGGCCGGGCAGGGGCTCAACCTCGGCCTGCGCGACGGCGCCGTGCTGGCCCGGCTGCTGGCACGCGACGCCTCGCCGGCCGGGCTGGCCGGCTTCAATGCCGCCCGCGCGAGCGACCGCGCCACGATGGTCGGGCTGACCGACGCGATGGCGCGCGTGTTCGCCAGTGCCGGGCCGCTGCAGGCGCTGCTGGGGCTATCGCTCGGCGTAATCGACACGATCGCCCCGGCGCGCGGCGTGCTGGCCGAGCTGATGATGTACGGGCGCCGCTGACCAAACAAAATTCGCCCCCGCCACCCGCCGGGGTCAGTGCCCACATTACTGCACGAGCTCGCCAAGCGGACGCATCGGCCCGACAGACCTGGGACGGTTTTATGTCCGATTGAGCGAATCGATATCGCAGGCCGTACGACCGATTATCGTGGCGGCATGACACGACCACTGCGAATCGAATATCCGGGTGCGCTATACCACGTCACCTCACGTGGAAACCGGCGCGCGCCGATCTATTTCAACGATAGCGACCGTTATCTATGGCTTGACGTTCTCGCCCAGGTCTGCGAGCGCTTTCATTTCGTGGTGCATGCGTTCTGCCAGATGACGGACCACTATCACATCATGATCGAAACGGTCGAAGGAAA
>CAMLHI010000313.1 GCA_946479705.1 uncultured Oxalobacteraceae bacterium | reverse complement strand
GAGCGCTTGCCGATTTTCAGGGTGGTGTCGGTTTCCTTGACCAGGCCAGCGTCGACGCTGCCGTAGATGACCACTGCCGATTGTGCGTGCGCGACGCCAGCGAATGCGCCCAGAACTGTGAGTGCCAGAAGAGATTTTTTCATGTAGTAGTCCTTAAAGGTGAATCGGATCGATCCGAATAAGCGTTGAGTTTTCGGGATTTCTGAACGCTGGGATAAGTTGAAACCATCAATGCGCGCTGCTGCAGCGCAGCGTGACGGCCTAATTATGCCGGCTCGGATTGGTGGAAAGCCAATAAATCGTCCCGTGCTGTTGTATTTTTGAAACGGGGGATAGGCTACTTTATTCCCCGAAGAAACATTTAGGCGGCCCCCGGCTTTCCATCTCGACCATTCATACCGCATTGCAACGTTTGTGCGAAATCAAGGAAAGGGCGGGTTTAGCGCAAACCCTTGCGTACGCTGAAGTAGACTCCAGCACATCGCCGAGACCATGGCGACAAGCCCGACAAACGTTGTGGCAAAGCAACCCGAACCATCTGCGTGTAACAAATGCTTTCTAGCGATGCTCCTTCAATCAATTAATGTGAATACATGAACGATGGCAAACCGTGAAGAACTGGCGCTCATCCGCGGCGCGCGAGCAGGACGCGTGGATGCTCAGCTGGAGCTGGGCAAACTTTATCTGTTTGGCAGCGCCGGGCTCCCCAAGAGCCTGCCGACCGCCCTGCACTGGCTGGACCGCGCCGCCAAGCAGGACAGCGTCGAGGCGTGCGCCCTGATCGGCATGCATATTCCGCTCGATGTGGCGGTGCAGAGCACGCTGGCGCTGGAGGCCTGGTACGAGCGCGCCTACGACGCCGGCGTGGGCCGCGCCGGGCTGGTGCTGGCCCAGCTGATGTTCGGCGGCGCCGGCGCTGTCCACGATCCCCAGCGCCGCGGCAAGGCCATCGGTGCCCTCGAAGCGGCGGCGCGCGCCGGCCAGGCCGAAGCCCAGTGGCTGCTGACCCGTTACCGCTCTTCGCTGGCTGCGGCCGGGGCGGGTGCGGCGGCCGGGGCGCCCACGGCCCCTGCGCCGCGTGCGGCCGGACCTGGGGCGGGCGCACGCCACCCGCGCGGCGGCGGGATGTTGCCGGCCGGTGCCTGCGCCGCCCTGGGCGGCTTCTGGGAAGCCTGCCAGTGGCATGCCTACCTGCAGCGGGCGCTGCCGCTGGCGCGCCAGGTGGTCGCGGCTATGTCCGTGGGCAATAAGCTGGTCTTGCGGCCCAGCCCTGAAGAAGTGACCCTGTTGTCGCGCTGCGCCCGCCTGCTCGAGCAGGGCAAGGATGGCGCTGTGGCCAGTACCGAGGAAGTCCGGCAGTTCTGGGAGATCGCCGCGGCCGAGCACGACCGTCACGCCCAGCTGGCGGTGGGCTTGTGGTGCGCGCGCATGCAGGTCGACGGGCGCCGCGTGGCGGTCGGGGCCGGTTCGGCCAACTTCAAGAAAGCCATCCGCTGGCTGACCCTGGCGGGCGAGCAGGGCCTGGCCGAAGCCTGGTACGCGCTCTCGCGCATTTATATCAAGCCCGAATTTTCACAGCGCAACGTGGGCGATGCGCAGCGCTATCTGGAGCGCGCGGCCGACATGGGTTACCGCGAGGCCCAGCTCGAGTGCGGCCACAGCGCCTGGCGTGCGCGCCGCGAGAACGAAAGCAATGATGTGCGCGCCGTGTACTGGCTGCAGAAGGCCGCCGCCCAGGGCAGCGCCGAGGCGGGCGAGGCGCTCGACAAGATCGCCCCGCGCGGACAGGGCCCGGCCTACGCCTGGTGCGCGGGCCTGAAGGCGAGCCGCAACGTGGCCGCCAGCCACCCCTTGCTGGCCGCGCGCCTGGAGCTGGCGGCGCTGTTTCACCTGACCCGCGCGGAAGCCCTGCTGATCGACATCAAGAGCGCCGACCAGGGCCATTGCCTGGTGATCGACATTCGCGCCAGCTACGGGCGCAGCAAGCGCCGGCTGGTGGCGCTGACCAGTGCCCACGAACGCCAGACCCTGGACCGGATCGGCAAGCTGTTCGACAACGTCGATTGCGGGCCGAACGGGCCGGAAGGCAATTACCGCCAGCGCCTGTACCGGCTCAAGACCCTGGTGCCCGAGCTGGCCGGGGCGGAAGACAGCGACGCCGAGGCCTACGAAATGGCGGCCTGAGGCGCGACCGCTTACAGCTCGACCGCGCCCTCGAACACTGTCACGGCGGGCCCGCTCAGGTACACCGGCTGGCCGGGGCCGGCCCAGGCGATCGACAGTTCGCCGCCGCGCGCGCTGACCCGCACGGGCGAATCGAGCAGGCCGCGGCGGATGCCGGCCACCACGGCCGCGCAGGCGCCGGTGCCGCAGGCCAGGGTTTCGCCGGCGCCGCGCTCGTACACGCGCAGGCGGATGTGATGGCGGTCCGCCACCTGCATGTAGCCGGCATTGACCTTCTTGGGAAAGCGCGCGTGCTGTTCGATCAGCGGGCCGGTCTCGGCCACGGGCGCGGTGTCGACGTCCTCGACCACCTGCACCGCGTGCGGATTGCCCATCGAAACCACCGACACGAACACCGTCTTGCTGTGGCCCTTGAGCGACAGCGGCCACAGGGTGTCCTCGCCCTCGGCCCAGCCGCCCAAGCCGCTGGACTGGAAGGGCACCTCGGCCGGGTCCAGGCGCGGCGGGCCCATGTCCACCGTGATGCTGCCGTCGGCCTCGATACGCGGCTCGATGATGCCCATCATGGTTTCCACGCGGATGCTGCGCTTGCTGGTCAAGCCTTTTTCCGTGACATATTTGACAAAGGCGCGCGAGCCATTGCCGCACTGTTCCACTTCGCCGCCATCCTGGTTGAAGATGCGGTAGCGGAAATCCGCGTCGGTCGAGCTGGGCCGTTCCACCACCAGGATCTGGTCGGCGCCCACGCCGAAGCGGCGGTCGCCCAGGAAGCGGTATTGCTCGGTGGTGAGGGACAGGGGCTGGGTATAGGCGTCGATGACGACAAAGTCGTTGCCGGCGCCATGCATTTTGGTAAAGGTCAGTTTCATGGGGCTCAGTATAGAGCACCCGGCGCGGGTTTAGCGACGGGCGTAGGGCGAGGCTTCTCCGTCCGGGCGCGACTTGAAGCGCTTGTGCGTCCAGAAGTATTCGGCCGGCGCTTCGCGCACGCGCTCCTCGATGAAGGCATTCATGCGGCGCGCCGAGTCGACCATGTCCGCGCCCGGATAATCCGTAAAAGCCGGGTAGAACTGCACTTTCCAGCCGGCGTAATTGGGCAGGAAGGTGGCGATCACCGGGATCACGGCCGCGCCCGTGGCCGCGGCAATCCGCCCGGGCGCGGTCAGGGTGGCGGCCGGCACCCCGAAGAAAGGCACGAACTGGGCATCCTTGTCGCCGAAATCCATGTCCGGCAGCATGAAGTAGGGCAAGCCCTCGCGCATGGCCCGGATAATCGGCTTGACCCCTTCCTTGCGCGAAAACAGGCGCACCGGACGAAAGCGCGAGCGCCCGCGCCGCAGCACCTCGTCGAACACCTGGTTTTTCTGCTGCACATATATAGAGCACAAACTGGTTTCCAGCATCACCGCCACCCCGGCCACGTCCAGGCACACGAAATGCGGACACAGCAGGATGGTCGGCTGGGCCGCGATCTGGGCCAGGGGCACGCCCGGCTCGACCTGGATCAGGCGCCGCAGCCGCGCCGGCGGCGCCCACCACAGGATGGCGCGCTCCCACACGCTGCGCGAATAGGCCTGGAAATGGCGGCGCGCCAGCGCCACCCGCTGCGCTTCGCTCAGTTCCGGCATGCACAGGCGCAGGTTGACCAGGGCGATGTGGCGGCGGTTGCGCAGCAGCAGGAACAGCAGGCTGCCGACGGCGCTGCCGAAGCGGCCCAGCAGCGGCAGCGGCAGCCAGTGCAGCAGCCACATCAGTCCAATCACCAGC
>CAMLHI010000312.1 GCA_946479705.1 uncultured Oxalobacteraceae bacterium | reverse complement strand
TTCAGCTCCGGCATCATCGCGCGCGCCTGGCGCGCCAGTTCGATGCCGGAGATCCCGGGCATCATCACGTCGGTAAACAGCACGTCGATCGGCCGCCGTTCGGCCAGCACGCGCAGCGCTTCGGCGCCGTCGCGCGTCAGGCACACTTCGAAGCCGAGCGCCTCGAACAGCGAGCCGGCCAGTTCGCCCAGCTCCTGCTCGTCCTCGACAATGAGCGCCACTTCGCGCTGCGCCGGCGCGCGCTGCTCGGCGTCGTCGCGCTCGGCGGCCTGCAGATAGATCGAGATGGTGGTGCCGGCCCCTTCGACACTCTCGACCACCAGCGCACCGCCCGACTGCACGATGAAGCCGTGCACCTGGCTCAGGCCCAGCCCCGTGCCCTTGCCGACCGGCTTGGTGGTGAAGAACGGTTCGCAGGCGCGCGCGATCACTTCCGGCGTCATGCCGGTGCCGGTGTCGCGCACGGCGATGCGCACGTAGTCGCCGCCAGCCAGCCCGGCCTGCTCGCCGTCGTCCAGCTGCACGTTGGCGGTGGCGATGTCGAGCGTGCCGCCATCCGGCATGGCGTCGCGCGCATTGACCACAAGGTTGAGAATGGCCGCTTCCAGCCGCGCTTCGTCGATGTTCACCCAGCGCACCGCAGGTGCGAGCTGCACGCGCAGTTCGACATTGCTGCCGACCCCGCGCCGCAGCACGGTCTCGAAATTGCCGATGATTCTATTCGGGTCCTGCAGCGTCGGCGACAGCGGCTGCTGGCGCGCGAACGCCAGCAACTGCTGGGTCATGGCGGCCCCGCGCTCGACGGCGCGGTGGATGCTTTTCAGGACCGGCGTCTGGCTCGGCGACACACCCTGCGCATCGAGTACCTGCACCGCCGTCGAGACGATCGACAGCAGATTGTTGAAGTCGTGCGCCACGCCGCCGGTGAGCTGGCCGATCGCTTCCATCTTCTGCGACTGGAACAGCTCCTCGCGCGCGCGTTCGAGCGAGCGCGCCGCTTCCTCGCGCTCGGTGATGTCGCGCGTGATCTTGGCAAAGCCGAGCAGGGTGCCGTCGTCGCCGCGGATCGCGTCGATGATTACGTGGGCCAGGAAACGCGAGCCATCCTTGCGCATGCGCCAGCCCTCGGCTTCGTAGCGCCCGGTCTGCGCCGCCTCGCTCAGCGCGTGCGCGGGCAGGGCGCGTTCGCGGTCCTCCGGCACGTAGAAAGTGGAGAAGTGGCGGCCGATGATCTCGGCGCTGTCGTAGCCCTTGATGCGGCGCGCGCCGGCGTTCCAGTTGGTGACCACGCCCTGCGGCGAGAGCATGTAGATGGCGTAGTCCACCACGCCTTGCACCAGCAGGCGGAACTGCTGTTCGCTGGCCATCAGCTGCTCATTGGCGCGCTTCTTGTCGGAGATGTCGCGCGTGATCTTGGCGTAGCCGGTCAGTTCGCCGCCGTCGCCGTAGATCGGGTCGATCACCACGTTGGCCCAGAAGCGGCTGCCATCCTTGCGCACGCGCCAGCCCTCGCATTCGAACTTGCCTTCGGCCTGGGCGATGCGCAGGGCCCGTTCGGGCATGCCGGCGCGCTGGTCTTCGGGGGTGTGAAAGGTCGAGAAATGGCGTCCCAGGATTTCGGCTTCGGTGTAGCCCTTGAAGCGCTCGGCCCCCGCGTTCCAGGACACCACCTGGCCGTTCGGATCGAGCATGTAGATGGCGTAGTCGCGGATCGAGGCGATCAGGTGGTCGGCGGCACTGCGCGGATCGGGGCGGTGGTCACCCATATGAAAAGCTTCCTTTGATTATCGGTCCTGTCGATCTTAATATAGTTCTGCCATCCTTGTAGCACAGCATATTTGCCACGTTGCAATCGAGCGTCAGCCCTGGCGGCAGCGCTTTAACATTGTGCAATACACAATTCTGGAATGCTGCATGAGCGCGCAATTCGACCTCGACCGCTTTACCGCCGCCCAGGCGCCGCTGCTCGATACGGTGCTGGCCGAGCTGCGCGCCGGGCACAAGCGCAGCCACTGGATCTGGTTCATCTTTCCCCAGCTCGCCGGCCTGGGCCACAGCGCCACGGCCCAGCGCTACGCCATCGCCTCGCTGGCCGAGGCGCGTGCCTACCTGGCCCACCCGGTCCTGGGCGCACGCCTGCGCCAATGCTGCGCCATCGTGCTCGGCAGCGCCGACCGTTCCATCGAAGAGATCTTCGGCTATCCGGACGATCTCAAGTTCCGTTCCTCCATGACCCTGTTTGCCCAGGCGGCGCCCGACGAAACGCTGTTCCAGGCCTGTCTCGACAAATACTTCGGCGGCATCCCCGACGCCGCTACCCTCAGCCGCCTATGAGACTTACGCTGCGTCTTTCCGTTGTCGTCCTCTGCCTGCTGTGCAGCGGCGCCCAGTCCCGCCCGGCCAAGAAGAAAGCCGCCGCGCCCACGGTCGCCGCGGCCCTGGCTGCGCCAGCGCTGGCGGGCGCCATCCACAGCTTCGACGCCAAGGGCGCCAGCATGGGCCATCCGCGCCTGTTCAAGGGCCAGTCCGACTACGCGGGCATCGTGGCCGCCACGCGCGCCGAACGCTCCCGTGCGGTCGCCGCGCTGTCCGATACGCTCAAACGTCATCCGGTCAGCGCGGTGGCGGCGCAGGTGCGCGCGCAGCTCGGCGCCGACCAGGCCACCCGCATGGCCGGCTGGTGGCAGCAGGACCGCCTGCTCGAAGGGATGGCCGAATCGGCCTTCGCCTGGTATATCACCCGCGACGACTGGTTCCTGACCGAGCTGCGCGCGCGCATGCAGCTGTTCGGCCCCAGCGTACTGCGGCGCGACTGCGCCGGCGACGTGTCCGAAACGCGCGACTACGTCTGGTACTTCGCGCTGGCCTACGATTTCGCCTATCCGGCCCTGCGCCAGCAGGAGCGCGACATGGTCGGTGACGTCATCGTCAGCTGCGCCAGCGCCGGGCTGGCGCAAACCCCGGCCACGCTGCGCCAGCATCCCGACAATAGCATCGCCTTCAACGCCATGGGCAAGCTGGTGGGGGCCCTGCTGATCGTGCGCGGCGACATGCCCGACACGCGCGAGCTGCTGGCGCGCGCGCTGCCGGCCTATGTGGGCGCGCTCAGTCCCTGGGGCGGCAAGGATGGCGGCTTCGCCAACGGCTCCAGCTACGCGCTGTGGGACGCCGGCGAATCGCTGCTGGCCTGGGACCTGATCGAACGCGTGCTCGGGGTGCCGATCTACAAGAAGCCGTGGCTGGTCGCGCTGGCGCGCTACGTGGCCTACACGCTGCCGCCCGGAACCCCGGCCGGCGCTTTCGGCGACGGCGCCGAGGTCGACCGCGGCGAGGAGTGGGCGCGGCTGGGCAAGGCCATCGCCTTCCGCTCGGCCACGCCGCTGTCGCGCTGGTACGCGCGCCAGCTCAAGGGCGAGGACTACGCGCGCCTGCAGATCCTGCTCAGTCCACGCGAATACACCGGCAGTGTGAGCCTGAAGGGTATCGCCGACGGCGCCAGCTTTCCCTCGGTGGGCGTGGCCGCGATGCACGGTTCACTGCGCGATCCGGGCCGCGTGTCGGTGCTGTTCAAGAGCAGTCCCTACGGCTCGCTCAACCATTCGCATGCGGACCAGAACAGCTTCGTGCTGTACGCGAAGGGCAAGGTGCTGGCCATGGACAGCGGCGTCTACGACAGCTACGGCTCGCCGCACTGGCGCAACTGGTACAAGCAGACCCGCGCCCACAACGCCATCACCTGCGACGGCGGCACCGGCCAGGTTCTGGGGCCGAGCGGCCTGGGCGACCGCGAACACGATGGCCGCATCGTCAAGTTCTCCACTTCGCCAGCCTACGACCTGGTGGTGGGCGACGCGCGCGCGGCCTACGGCGACGACGTGTCGCAGGCGCGCCGCACGCTGGTGTTCATCCGGCCGTCCACACTGGTCGTGGTCGACCAGTTGCGCGCCGGCGA
>CAMLHI010000311.1 GCA_946479705.1 uncultured Oxalobacteraceae bacterium | reverse complement strand
AAGGGGATGCAGCTGACCGGGCACACTTGCTGGCACTGCGGTTCCTCGAAATGGCCGACGCATTCGGTGCACTTGTTCGGGTCGATCTCGTAGATCTCCTGCCCCATGTAGATGGCGTCGTTGGGGCACTCGGGCTCGCACACGTCGCAGTTGATGCAGTCGTCGGTAATCAGTAAAGCCATGATGCGTACTCGGAAACGGGAATTAGGCGGCCGGCGGGGTATTGGCCGCGATCTTGGTCTGCAGCCAGCGCTCGACCGAAGGAAAGACGAACTTGGACACGTCGCCGCCCAGCTGGGCAATCTCGCGCACGATGGTGCCGGAGATGAATTGATACTGGTCCGATGGGGTCAGGAACAGGGTCTCGACGTCGGGCAGCAGGTAGCGGTTCATGCCGGCCATCTGGAACTCGTACTCGAAGTCGGACACGGCACGCAGGCCGCGCACGATTACGCGTGCATCGTGCTGGCGCACGAAATCCTTGAGCAGGCCGGAAAAACTTTCCACCTGCACATTCGGATAATGCCCGAGGATCTCGTTGGCGATTTCCAGGCGTTCTTCCAGTGAAAAGAAGGGCCGCTTGGCCTTGCTGTCGGCAACACCCACGATCAGCTTGTCGAACAGGCCGGAGGCGCGGCGTACCAAATCTTCGTGGCCGCGCGTAAACGGATCGAAGGTTCCCGGATAAACAGCTACTACCATTGCGGCTCCCTTGCAATACACCATGTAGAACGCGCATTATGCCTGAAATTTGAGCGCCTACCCCCGGCCGAGACCTGGCCACACCGGCTTTGACCACGCCTCGGGCGCTTTATTCTGGCGATTTGTGCAACTGCAGCAAGTGGAAATGCACCATCCCGGCCTTGTCCTGGCGCACCAGTTCCCAGCCGTCCAGCCAGGCCGGCGCGTCGTCCCCGAATGGCAGAGCAGCGGCGGCCTCGGCGTACACCAGCGCGCCGGGCGCCAGCAGCGGCGCGCACAGCGGCAGCGCCTTGGCCAGCAAGTCCATTTGGTACGGTGGATCAAGAAACAACACATCGAAGCGTTCGCCGCGTCCGGCCAGCGATGCGGCGCTGGCCATGGCATCGGCGCGCAGCAATTGCACATTGTCGGCCTGCAGCTTGGTCTTGATGGCGTCGAGCTGGCGCATCACGGCCGCGTTGCTGTCGACCATGAGCACCTTGGCCGCGCCCCGGCTGGCCGCTTCGAAGCCCAGCGCGCCGCTGCCGGCGAACAGGTCGAGGCAGCGCGCCGTGGCCCAGTCGCCATCGCGCAAATGGTTGATCCAGTTAAAGACCGTCTCGCGCACCCGGTCCGGCGTGGGGCGCAGACCAAGCGCGTCCAGCACCGGCAGCGGGGTGCGCTTCCAGGCGCCGCCGATGATGCGCACCTGCTGGGGCGGCGGCGCGCGGTGGACGGGAACCTTGGCGGGCTTGCTGGGCTTGGCGGAATGTCTTGGCATGGCGGCAGGGAGAGAGTAAGGGCGGCACTATAGCACGCCCTCCCCGCCCATCCGGGGCCTGGCAGCCTGTCGGACTTGAGATCGTCAGCTGCAAAAATACCTGGATCGGTCCATATTTCGCCGTTTTCTCGGCCCATAGCTCGCTATGGGCACTGCGAAACCGTCAAAATCTGGCCTCGACCAGCTATTTTTTCGCTTTGACTCCCCAAGTCCGACAGGCTGCTAGCGGTCCGCCGCCAGGGTGTGGAAGTCGTCGATCCAGCCCTGCATGCGCTTGTGCGCGTGGGCTTTCTGGGCCGGCGTGGCGATCTTCACCGCCGTCAGGATCATATTGATGGTGCCGTCGACCTGGCCATCGTAGAAGGCCTTGCGCTCGGGACCGTCGAAGCGGGCGAAGATCTCCTTGATCAGCTTATGCAGCAGCGCAATGGTGGCGTCCTTGCTCAACTTTTCCTGCTGCACCTTGCGCAGCACCGACAGGATCTTTTTCTGCCGCACGATGCGTTCTTCCATCCAGATCTCGTTGTTGAGCGGGCGCGCATCGGACGCCTTGCGCAGCGCCGCTTCCTGTTCCCGGCTGAAACTGCCGAACCACAACTCGAACTGGTCCATGGTCTTTTCGAAACGCTGCTTCTGGCGCGCTTCCGTATCCCCGCGAAGAAACTTTTTGCGGTACTTTTCGTTGTTATCGTTGAACTTCTTTTCCATCTGGGCGAGCTGTTCCGGCCGCACCGAGCGGGCCAGGTCGGCCAGTTCCGGCAAGGCCTTAAAAGCCAGCAATTCGCTGCGCGCCCGGATGTCGTGGTAATCGTTGACCAGGTCGGCCTGGCTCAGGTTGCCCGCCAGCTGGCGCTGCGCATTGGCCAGCAGCTGGGCGTAATCGCGCAGCTGGGTCTGGCGGTGCCAGCGGAACAGCTCATCGATATCCTGCTTGACCCAGCGCGACTGTTCCGAGTCCAGGTCGAGATAGGCGTTCAGCCACCAGTAGGTCAGGGTGTCGCCATTGTTATAGGTCAGTTTGATGGCGCTGCAGGCCGCCAGGCCCACGAACAGGACCAGCGCGCACAACAGGCGCAGGCGGCGGAGGATCGGATCGCGCATGTTAAACTTTTCCATAGATTCAACTTTCTCCCTTAACTCTTTCTGACAAGCGCTTATGAACGTAGTCATTCTCGCCGCCGGCATGGGCAAACGCATGCAGTCCGCCCTGCCCAAGGTATTGCACCCCCTGGCCGGCAAGCCGCTTCTGGGACACGTGATCGACACGGCGCGTACACTTGCGCCGAGCAAATTATGCGTGATTTACGGCCACGGGGGCGCAGCGGTGCCGGAGATGGTCGCTCAGCAAAATACTGGCGCGCACGCCCACATCGATACCGCCCTGCAAGAGCCCCAGCTGGGCACCGGGCACGCCGTGATGCAAGCCGTGCCGCAACTCGATGAAAGCGCCCCCACCCTGATCCTGTACGGCGACGTGCCGCTGACCACGGCCGCCTCGCTCAAGCGCCTGGTCGACGCGGCCGGCAACGACAAGCTGGCCATCCTCACGGTCGAGCAGGCCAATCCCTTCGGGCTGGGCCGCATCATGCGCGAGGGCGGGCAGATCGTCCGCATCGTCGAAGAGAAAGATGCTACCCCGGAAGAGCGAGCGATCCGCGAAATCAATAGCGGCATCATGGTCGCCCCCACCCGGCAGCTGAAGAAATGGCTGGCGGCCCTGTCGAACAACAATGCCCAGGGCGAGTACTACCTTACCGATATCGTCGCCCAGGCCGTGGCCGACGGCGTGCCGGTCGTTTCGGCCCAGCCTTCAGCCGAATGGGAAGTGGCCGGCGTCAACAGCAAGGTCCAGCTGGCCGAACTGGAACGCCGCCACCAGCTCAATATCGCCAATGCCCTGCTGGAACAGGGCGTGACCGTGATGGACCCGGCCCGCCTCGACGTGCGCGGCCAGCTCATCTGCGGGCGCGATGTCGTCATCGATGTCGGCTGCGTGTTCGAAGGCAAGGTCGAGCTGGCCGACGGCGTGCGCGTGGGTGCGCACTGCGTGCTGGTCGACGCCGCCATCGGCGCCGGCGCCAGCATCAAGCCCTTCTGCCACATCGAACAGGCGGTGGTCGGCGCCCAGTCGCAGATCGGCCCGTACGCGCGCCTGCGTCCCGGCACCGAGCTGGGCGAGGACGTGCATATCGGGAACTTCGTGGAAGTCAAGAACAGCCAGGTGGCCGCGCACAGCAAGGCCAACCACCTGGCCTACGTGGGCGATGCCACGGTCGGCTCGCGTGTGAACATCGGCGCCGGCACCATCACCTGCAATTACGATGGCGCCAACAAGTTCCGCACGGTGATTGAAGACGACGCCTTCATCGGCAGCGACAGCCAACTGATCGCTCCGGTGACGGTGGGCAAGGGTGCCACCTTGGGCGCCGGCACTACCCTGTCGAAAGATGCTCCAGCCGGCAAGCTGACCGTCTCGCGTCCGCGCCAGGTGACGATCGACAACTGGGTGCG
>CAMLHI010000310.1 GCA_946479705.1 uncultured Oxalobacteraceae bacterium | reverse complement strand
GGCGACTTGACCTTGTCGGCAAACAGCAGCGCGAGGATGCAGCCGAACAGGAACACCGCCATGATGGTGAAGCCATCGTTGTAGGCCATCACATAGGCTTCGCGCCGCACGATGCGGTCGATGGCCGCCAGCGCCTGATTGCCGGCGGTGACCGGATCGATCCCGCGCGCCACGAAGGCCTGCGTCAGTTCGGCGATGCGGTCCTGGGTCGCGCTGGCGTACATCGACACCGATTCGCCGATCCGCGCCGAGTGAAAGTGCTCGCGGTTGGTCAGCGTGGTGGCCAGCATGGCGATGCCGACCGAGCCGCCCAGGTTGCGCGTCATGTTGAACAGGCTCGAGGCCGATGCCGTGTCCTTGGGCGCCACGCCGTGCATGGCGAAGGTCGACAGGGTCAGCATGATGAAGGGCTGGCCGAGCGCGCGCACCACCTGGGACCACAGCAGCTGGTCGGCGCCGGTGGTGGCGTCCATGTGCGAATTCATCAGGCAGGAAATGCCGAACAGGGCCAGCCCGAAGCCGCACAGGATGCGGTTGTCGACCTTGACCGAGAGCTTGGCCGCGAACGGCATCACGAACAGCTGCGGCAGGCCGACCCACATGATCACTTCGCCGATCTGCATCGGCGTGTAGTTGGCGATCTGGCCCAGGTACAGCGGCAGCAGGAAGGACGAGCCGTACAGGCCCATGCCGATCACCGCCGACAGCGCGGTCGCCACCAGGAAGTTACGCTGGCCGTACAGGCGCAGGTTCACGAAGGGTTCGGCGCGGGTAAAACTGGTGACCACCCAGCCGAGGATGCCGGCCAGCGCCAGCGCCGCGAAGGTAATGATGAAGTTCGATTCGAACCAGTCCTTCGAGTTGCCCTCTTCCAGGAAAATGGTCAGGCTGCCCAGGCCCATGGCCATCAGGCCGATGCCCAGCCAGTCGGCATTGGCCAGCAGCTTGAGCTGGCGCGGCGCCGGGTCCATGCCCCACCACATGCCGGCGATGAGCAGCACGCCCGGTACCCAGTTGATGTAGAAGATCGACGGCCAGCCATACAGTTCGGCCAGGTAGCCGCCCAGGGTCGGGCCCATGGCCGGCGCGAGGGTGGCGGTCAGGCCGAAGATGGCCATACCGGTGGCGCGCTTGGAGGTGGGCAGCTTGGCCATTACCAGGGTCATGGCCATCGGAATCAGGGCGCCGCCGGTAAAGCCCTGCAGCGCGCGGAACACGATCATGCTCTGCAAATTCCAGGCGGTGCCGCACAGGGTCGAGAACAGCAGGAACAGCGCGGTCGTGCCCATCATGTACAGGCGGATGCCGAACACGCGCGAGAACAGCGCGGTCATCGGAATGACGACGATCTCGGCGCACAGGTAGGCGGTGGAGATCCACGAACCCTCTTCCTGCGTGGCCGACAGCGTGCCGAGGATGTCGCGCAGCGAGGAATTGGTGATCTGGATATCGAGCACCGCCATGAAGGCGCCCAGCATGCCGGCGGCGACCGCGATCCAGGTGCGCGCATCGACTTTCTGGGCGATCGCCGGTGGCGCGGCCGGAGCGCCCGGCAGCGTGGTGGTGGGAGAGCTCATGGCGAATTAGTGGATCGTGACGGCGGCCTGGGCGTGCTGCACCGGCTTGACCGCTTCCTTCAGCTCGACTTCGGCGATGGCCGACATGCCCGGCACCAGGCGGCCCTGCAGCTGCGCCACGTCTTCCTTGCGCAGCACGATCTTGACCGGCACGCGCTGGACCACCTTGGTGAAGTTGCCGGTGGCGTTATCGGCCGGCAGCAGCGCGAACTGGTTGCCCGAGGCCGGCGAAAAACTCTCGACCCGGCCCACCAGCGGATGCCTGGGCAGCGCGTCGACGGTGATGCGCACCTGCTGGCCCGGCACCAGGTCTTCGAGCTGGGTTTCCTTGAAATTAGCGGTGACCCAGACGTCGTCCTCGACGATGGCGGCCAGCTGCTGGCCCGGCTGCACGCGCACGCCGACTTCGACGCTGCGCTTGCCCAGGCGGCCCGCCACGGGAGCGACGATCCGGTTGTAGCCGAGCTGGTTCTGGGCGTCCTTCAACTGGGTCTGCAGCACCTTGACCTGGGCCTTGAGCACGTCGCGCGCCGACTGCGCGGCGGCGATCTGGGACTGTGCGGCGGAGGCGTTCTCGCGGCGCGCCGCCACATCGGCGGTGGCGGCGGCGCGGCCGGCATTGGCCGCATCGAGTTCGGCTTTCGAGACCGCTTTCATTTCGCTGGTATAGAGCTGGCCGAAACGCTCGGCGTCCTGGCGCGCGCGCACCAGCTGGGCCTCGGCCTGCTTGATCTGCGCTGCGGCGGCGGCGGCCTGGGCGCGCACCTGCGCCACCTGGGCATCGGCCTGCAGCACCTGCTGCTCGGCGCTGCCGATCTGCGCCTGGATCTGCTCGATGCGGGTGCTCTGGTCGACCGGATCGAGTTCGGCGATCACGTCGCCCTTGCGCACCAGCTGATTGTCTTCCACCAGCACCTTGGTCACCACGCCGGCCACGCGCGCCGACACCGGATGCACATGGCCGGTCACGAAGGCGTTCTCGGTATCGACGAAATGCGTGCTGCGATACCACATGCGGCCGCCCGCGCCGAGCGCGATCAAAGCAATCACGGCGACCACGCCGAGCACGCGCTTGTTCGGCGGCGTCTTCACTGGCGCGGCCGGGGCCGCCGGCGGGACGGCAGCCAGCGCCTGAGGCTCAGCTTTATTGTTTTGCTGCATGACGTGCTCCGAATTGTGTAATCGAGAAGCCCATTATTGGACAAAAATCAAAGCAAGTCAAGAAATGAAACGATTGCATTTCATTTTAATTTGGCTTACAGTGAGGCCATGAACAAACTATATGCACATGCTCCGCCACCGTGCGAGCCGCCCAAGAAGGCCGCCGGGCGCCCCAAGGCCAGCGACATCGAGGCACGCAACCAGAACCTGGTGGCCTGCGCCGGCCAGCTGTTCCTGCGCCACGGCTACAGCAACGTCAGCCTGGAAGCGATCGCCCGCGAAGCGCATGTGGCGGTACGCACCATCTACGTCAAGTTCGGCGGCAAGGCCGGCCTGCTCAAGGCCGCCATCGACGCCAACCGCGCGCGCTTCTACAACGTGAACGACCTGATGAGCGATGAACGCCCGTTGCGCGAGAGCCTCACCGAATTCGCCCTGCACTTCTACGACATGGTCACCGCCCCGCAAGCGACGGCGCTCAAGCGCATGGTGATCGCCGAAGCCGGCAAGGACCGCGAGCTGATTGAAACCTTCATGGCCAGCGCGCCAGACATGACCGTCGCCATGCTCCTGAACTTCCTGGGCAAGCCGGCCAACCGCGCCCAATTGCGCGAAGACCTGCCGCTGGCGCAGTTGCCCAACTTCCTGCTCAATTGCGTCATTGGCGACCAGTTCACCCACCTGCTGTTCGAGCAGGTGGATGCGCGCACACAGGAATTGCGCCGCACCCTGCCCGAGCGCCTGGAACTGTTCTTCCGCGCCGTGCTGCGCGAACCCGCGGTGTAGGAGCGCCGATGCGTGCGCGTATGTGCGTCATCGCACTGAGCCGCATTTGACCTTCTGCCAGCATTGGGCTTTCAAGGAGGCCGTATGAGTACATCGGCAAGGTATGAATGGCGCCACCAGCAGGCAGCGCTTAACGAGCGCATGAAAGGGTTCCTGGAGAACCCGAATCCGGAGCATCTGGAGGCGGTGATCAGCGAGATGCGCGCGGACGCGGATGGCGCGCGCTCGGGCGCGATGGAGATACCGGCGCGCTGGACCAGTTATAGCTGAAAGCAGGAACCGCACAGGCCGTCATGCGCCTTCGCGGCGCACCATGAAAAAAGTGCCTTCCAAAGCGACCCGCCAGAATTCCGGCAGGTGGTTTTGGAAGGCACTTTTTTTTGCCGCTCCCGTGGACGCGGGAGCGGCGAGGGGCTTACTTCTTGCGGGCCGGCGGCAGGTCGGTGCACACGCCTTCGTACACTTCGGCC
>CAMLHI010000309.1 GCA_946479705.1 uncultured Oxalobacteraceae bacterium | reverse complement strand
TCGAACTTGTCGACCGCCTTCATCAGGCCGATATTGCCTTCCTGGATCAGGTCGAGGAATTGCAGGCCGCGGTTGGTGTACTTCTTGGCGATCGAAATGACCAGGCGCAGGTTGGCCTCGGTCATTTCGCGCTTGGCCTTGCGCGCCTTCATTTCGCCGGCCGCCATCTGGCGGTTGATGTTGCGCAAGTCCGGCAGCGGCAGCACGACGCGCGCCTGCAGGTCGATCAGGCGCTGCTGCAGTTCCTTGATCGTCGGGATATTGCGCCCGAGGATGGCCGAGTAGGCGTGGCCGGCGTTGACTTCGCCGTCGACCCAGTCCAGATTGGTTTCGTTGCCCGGGAAGACCTTGATGAAGTGGGCGCGCGGCATGCCGCACTTGTTCACGGCCACGTCGAGAATCTGCTTTTCGATATGGCGCACTTCATCGACCTGGCCGCGCAGGGTGTCGCACAGTTTCTCGACGACTTTGGCCGTGAAACGGATGCCCAGCAGTTCGTTGGAAATGGCTTCCTGGGCCTTGATATAAGCCTTGGAATTGTAGCCATCCTTTTCGTAGGCCTTGCGCATCTTGTCGAACTGCACGGAGATGACTTCGAATTTCTCCAGCGCGTGCTGCTTGAGCGCTTCGAGCTGTTCGGCGGAGAAGCCGGCCGCGCCCGAGGGGCTGCTTTCTTCTTCCTCCTCCTCTTCTTCCTCTTCGGCGTCCTCGTCTTCCTCGTCGTCGTCGGAGGCGGCCGCGGCGGCGCTTTCGACCGCTTCCTCTTCTTCCGGATCGACCATGCCGTCGACGATTTCGTCGATCTTGGTTTCGTCGTTCTGGATGCGGATGGCCGCCGAGATGATTTCGGCAATGGTCACCGGGCAGGCCGAGATGGCCTGGATCATGTCTTTCAGGCCGTCCTCGATGCGCTTGGCGATCTCGATTTCGCCTTCGCGGGTGAGCAGTTCGACCGATCCCATCTCGCGCATGTACATGCGCACCGGATCGGTGGTGCGGCCGAAGTCGGAGTCGACCGTCGACAGCGCCGCCTCGGCGGCGGCCTCGGCTTCGTCATCGCTGGTGACGGTGGCGACATTGTCCGACAGCAGCAAGGTCTCGGCATCGGGCGCGTGTTCGTACACGGCAATGCCCATGTCGTTGAAGGTGCCGATGATGCCTTCGATCGCTTCCGGGTCGACTATGTTTTCCGGCAAGTGGTCGTTGATTTCGGCGTAGGTCAGGAAGCCGCGCTCCTTGCCCAGCTTGATCAGGGTCTTGAGCTTCTGGCGGCGCCGCTCGAGCTCTTCTTCCGACGCTTCCGTGTCGGACGAGAAGGCGTCTTTCAGCAGGGCTTTTTCCTTGGCCTTGCGGTCCTTGGCCTTGGCCTTGTCGACCGCCTTCAGTTCGGCGCGTTCGACGGCATTGAGCGCGGCGACCTCGTCATTTTCTGGCTGAAATTCTTTCGGCTTGCGTCCGCGCCGCCCCGGCACCTTGACGGACGGCAGCACGTAACCGGACGTGTCGATCGCGGCAAGCGCGGCGGCATCGGTGGTTTGGCTGACGACAGGCGGCTGGCTGGCGCTGCGGGCCTCGGCCTTGTCTTGCGCTTTGTCCGCCTGAGCGGACATTCTTGTCGGCTTTTCAGCCACGCTGGTTTCGGGTTTCTTGATTGGCACAGGCGCTTTCGATGTCACAACGACTAGCTTTACGGTGGTTAAATAAAGTCTTGTTGCAGCCAGGCTGCCCCGGCGTTACTGCTCTTTGCACGCGAATACTTCACTACGTTACACCAACATTACCAACGACAAGGATTGCCAAGCTCTGCGTCTTTCCGCACGGCTCTATCGCCTCTTCGGCAGTAGTCTACTGCAATACAACGGCGGTTGGAGGCGCGAGCCGTGAGTGGTTGATTTGCAAACGAATTTTATCGTCCCGCCGCGCTGCGCGCTGCCTCAACCCATGCCGGCCCTGCCGCCGGCGTCACCCTGTTTTGCGCCGATCAAGAGCCTGTCTGCTGATGAAAAAATTGCTCTTCATCACAAAGAAAAACTTACCGCGAACACAACACTTAGCGTTTTATTATAGCACGCACCCCAAGTTTTTCCAGTCGTAAAAGCCCCGCCGATCAGGCGCTTTTCCCACTGTCAGCGCGGGGTCATGTCGGCCTGGTGTTCGCGTAAAAGTCGATCCTGCTCGGCAGTAATTTCACGGTAACGCACGCCCAGCTGATCTGAGGTCAGTCCAGCCGAAAACAACTGCTTCAACTCCTCCTTTAACGCATCCATCTTGATTTGGCGGACAGCGCCGGCCAACCACAGTTTGCAACTGTCGAAATCGGACTCGGTTTCGGCGGCAATTTCGGCGATGAGCTCGTCGTACTCCGCTCCCTTGTCCTTCAGATGCTGAGACAATGCCGCGAAGCTGCCGTTCGGTCCCAATGCCTGTCCGGCCGCAATCAGTTGCAGCAGGCGCTCGGCCGCTTCCTGGCCGAAGAAGGCAAACGCCTTCAAGGCCACCTCGTCCAGTTCCAGGCACAGGGGCGGATGGCAGATCAGGTTACGCATGATCTGCAATTCCAGCCCGACCGGCTGCGGCCTGCCCTGGCGCGGCGGCGCCTTGCGCGCCACCGACACCGGCTTGGACAGCTCGAACAGGCTTTCGATCTCGGCCGGACTCGATTCGGTCAGATTGGCCAGCCCGCGCACGATCTGCAAACGCAGGGACGTCGGGTGCATCGACTGCAACAGCGGCTTGGCATCGAACTGGATGCGCGCACGCCCTTCCGGCGTGGAATTATCGTGCTCCATGGACACCTCGCGCAGCAAGAATTGCGATAGCGGCATGGCTTCGTCAATTTCCTGCGCGAAGGCGTCGCCCCCGTATTCGCGGACATAGCTGTCCGGATCGTGCTCGGTCGGCAAGAACAGGAATTTGATGATCTTGTCGTCCGTCACTTGCGGCAGGCAGGCTTCGAGGGCGCGGCGGGCGGCGCGGCGGCCGGCCTTGTCGCCATCGAAACTGAAGATCACGGTATCGGTCTGGCGCAGCAGCTTTTGCACGTGGGTGGTGGTGCAGGCCGTGCCCAAGGTGGCCACCGCTTGCGGAAAGCCCAGCTGGGCCAGGGCCACCACGTCCATATAGCCTTCCGTCACCAGCACATAACCGGCATCGCGGATGGCCTGACGCGCTTCGAACAGGCCATACAATTCCATGCCCTTCTGGAACAGCGGGGTTTCCGGCGAGTTCAGGTATTTCGGTTCGCCCTGGTCGAGCACGCGCCCGCCAAAGCCGATCACCTGGCCTTTGGTATTGCGAATCGGGAACATGATGCGCTCGCGGAAACGGTCGTAGCGCTTCTTGTTGCCGCCATCCTCGTCAACCTTGTCGATCACCAGGCCCGATTCGACCAGCGCCAGCGCCTCGTACTCGGGAAACACGCTGCGCAGATTGTCCCAGCCGGCCGGGGCGTAGCCCATGCCGAAACGGGCGGCGATTTCGCCGGTGAGGCCGCGGTTTTTCAGGTAGGCAATGGCGTTCTGGGCGCCGCGCAATTGGCCGCGGTAATAATCGCAGGCGCGCGTCATGGCGTCCGACAGGGCCAGCGCCTGGGCCTGGTTCTGGGCGCGCTGCAGCGGGGGAATCTTGTCGTCGGCGTCCGGCACCACCATGCCCACGCCCTGGGCCAGGTCCTTGACGGCGTCGACGAAGCCCATGCCGGAATATTCGATCAGGAAACCGATCGAGGTGCCGTGCGCGCCACAGCCGAAGCAGTGGTAGAACTGCTTGGTGGGGCTGACCGTGAAGCTGGGCGATTTTTCGCTGTGGAAGGGGCACAGGCCGCTGAAATTGGCGCCACCCTTTTTCAGCTGGACGTAGCGCCCGACCACATCGACGATGTCGACCCGGTTGAGCAAATCGGTAATGAAGGTTTGTGGAATCACGTCGAATGAACAGTCTTTGCTTCAGGTCAGACTATACCGCCGGGCTTGCCGCAGGTTTGATCTGCGACAAGAC
>CAMLHI010000308.1 GCA_946479705.1 uncultured Oxalobacteraceae bacterium | reverse complement strand
AGATCGTCAGCCTGGGCGGGCTGGCCGACCTGCGCGGCGAACAGGCGCTGATCGCGGCGAATTGCGGGCGCACCACCGCCCAGCTGGCCGGCCTGCCCAGCGCCAGTCGGCCGGACGTGTTTGCCGATACCAATCCGGCCGAGCTGCTGCCCAACGGCAGCCGCACCGTGCTGATCACGGGCGAGCACGACACCATCGCGCCACCCCGCGCCGCGCACGCCTACGCGGCGCGTGCACGCGCGGCGGGCGACCTGGCCGAGGTCCACATCGTGCCCGGTGCCAGCCACTACGACGAGGTGTCCACCGGCTCGGCGGTATGGCCAGTGCTGCGCACCGCCATTGCGCGCGCCCTCGGCGTGGCAACTTGGTCCACGTGAATAAAGCGATCGTTTTGTCAAGGCCGCCAGCGAGGAGCGGGGAACCTTCTAGCCCTTGCGGGCGGCGGGCACTTCCAGCACGAGGTCGCTTTGCGCCACCGCCACGCAGGGCAGGATCCAGCCTTCGGCGCGCTCCTCGCGCAGCAGGCCGGGCCACTCGATCCGATACGCCACCTGCCCTTCCCGCGCCATGCAGGCGCAGGTGCGGCAAGTGCCGTTGCGGCATGAGCTGGGCAGCACCAGCCCGGCCGCCTCGGCCGCCTGGAGCACGGTCTGTCCCGGTGCCGCCGCGAATTCCCAGCCCTGCGGCGCCAGCCGGATGCGATAGTCTGTCATGGCGCCATTGTAGCTCGGCGGTATCAGTACGCTGCCGCACAGACTCCCCCGCAGGCCCTGCCTATCCTCTGGACATCATCCATCAGGGGGCACCATGACCACACCAAGACTTTGCATCCTCGCCGCCTGCCTGGGCAGCGCCATCGCGGCCCAGGCCGCCGCGGCATCGGCCGCCGCCCCGAAAGCACCCGCCCTCAGCCCCGCCAGCGTCAACAGCGCCCAGGCCAGGGACAAGGCGGCCGTGCTGCGCGCCCAGATCCTGCTCGACCGCGCGCACTTTTCGCCCGGCGAGATCGACGGCGCCGCCGGCGGCAACCTGCGCGCCGCGCTGGCCGGTTTCCAGCAGAAAAACGGCCTGGCGCCCTCCGGCCAGCTCGACGCCGCCACCTGGCAGGCGCTCAACAAGGATACCTCCGAGGCGCTCGTCACGCACGTGATCGCGGCCGAGGAAGTGGCCGGCCCCTTCGAAAAAATCCCCGAGGACATGGCCGACAAGGCCAAACTGCCCGCGCTCAATTATGAGAGTGCCGAGGAAGCCCTGGGCGAGCGCTTCCACGCCAGTCCGGCGCTGCTCAAGCGCCTCAACCCCGGCAAGGACCTGGGCAAGGCCGGCGAGGAAATCGTGGTGCCGAACGTGGAAGGCAGCGAACCGCTGCCCAAGGCCGGCAAGATCGTGGTCGACGAGTCCAGCAGGACGCTGGTGCTGTTCGACACGGCCGGCAAACCGATGGCGCAGTTTCCCGCCTCCACCGGCAGCGAGCACGACCCGCTCCCGGTCGGCACCTGGAAGGTCAATGGCATCTCGAAAAAGCCGACGTTTCACTACAACCCCAAGCTGTTCTGGGACGCCAAGGCGGGCGAGGACAAGGCCACCATCCCGGCCGGCCCCAACAATCCGGTGGGCGTGGTCTGGGTCGACCTGTCCAAGGACCACTACGGCATCCACGGCACGCCGGTGCCCGGGTCGATCGGCAAGACCCAGTCGCACGGCTGCATCCGCCTGACCAACTGGGATGTGAGCACCCTGGCCGATGTCGTGGCCGCGGGCACTGAAGTCGTGCTGCAGAAATAAGGAGAAGACGATGCGCTTCCTGATGAGTTTCCTGCTCGGTATCGTGGTCGGCGCCGGCGGCCTGTTTGCCTACCTGCGCCAGTTTCCCCATGCGGCCCCCAGCGCACCGGTGGCGGTCGCGCCGGCGGCGCCGGCGGCACCGAGCGCCGCGCCGGCCCAGCTGGGCCAGCTGCCCATGGCACCGGTGGTGAGCACCGATTTGTCCGAGGTCGACTTGCCGCTGCGCCCGACGGCGCAGGAGCTGCCCCTGCCGGTACTGGACGGCAAGGACGCCGCGCCCGAGGGCAAGCTCTTGATCCCGGTGGAAGGCATCAAGGCGGCGCAGCTGAGCGACACCTACGACCAGCCGCGCGGCAGCGAACGCCACCATGAAGCGCTGGACATCATGGCGCCCAAGGGAGCCAAGGTGTTCGCCGTGGCTGACGGCAAGGTCGCCAAGCTGTTCAACAGCAAGCCGGGCGGCCTGACCATCTACCAGTTCGATCCCACGGACAAATTTGCCTACTATTACGCCCACCTGGACCGCTACGCCGAGAACCTGAAGGAAGGCCAGGCGCTCAAGCGCGGCGACCTGATCGGCTATGTGGGCAGCACCGGCAATGCCGACCCGGCCGCGCCGCACCTGCACTTCGCCGTGTTCGAACTGACCCCGGCCAAGCAATGGTGGAAGGGCCGCCCGCTCAATCCCTATCCGCTGCTGGGCGACGCACCTGGCGGATGAAACGGCGCTGGCGCCGCGCCGCCAGCCCCACCAGCGCGCCGCCCAGGCCCATCAGGAGCCAGGTTTCCGGTTCCGGCACCGGCGCCAAGGTCAGCATGAAGCCCTGGCAAAAGGTGCCGGACACACTGCAGCCCAGCGCGGCGATCTGGCCGGCATCGTTGATATCGGCCGCGTAGCGCAGCACGTACTCGAAGCCGGGGTCGACCAGGCTGTTCAGGTCGGTCATGCTGCCGTTGGCATACAGAAAGGCATGGGTCGAGCCGCCGCCCAGCAGTTCCGAACGCCCCACCACCTGCCCCAGGTTGTTGATGCCCATGCCATAGCTGTTCACTCCGCCCAAGGTCTGCAGGTCGCTCATGACGCCATGCTGGTACAGGAAGCTGTGGGCGTAGGAATCGCCCGCCGTGTAGGCAAAGCCGGTCACCAGGCCATGGTCGTTGAGCGCCGTGGCGGAACTGTAATTGCCGCCCAGCGTGCCCAGGTCGCTCATGACCCCGTCGGCATAGGTGTAGGCGTGATACGAGCCGGCGCCGACATCGGCATGCCCGGCCACGCTGCCGGCCTGGTTGATGTCGTTGCCGACGCTATTGAGCCCACCCAGGGTGCCCAGCGAACTCATGCCGCCGCCTGGCGTGTACAGGAAGGCGCGCTGGGTGGTGTTGTCGGACAGCTGGGCGGTGCCGGCCACCTGTCCGGCCGCGTTGATGGCGGCGCTGAAGCTGTCGCCGCTGCTGCCGTTGAGGGTGCCCAGGCTGTTCACGCCCCCGTTGGCGAAGGTCACCGCGTGGGTGCCCGCGGCGGTGGTGACGTAGCCGGCGATCAGGCCGGCGTCGTTGATGCCCGCCGCATAGCTGGCGCTGGCCCCGGCCGGATGCAGATTGGTGCTGACCCCGTCCACCGACAGGTAGGCGTTGACGGTATTGGCCTTGCTGAGCGCATAGCCGACGATCTGGCCGGCATTGTTGATGTCGTTCAGATCGCCGCTGGCGCCGCCGATGCTGCCGATCGGCGCGACCGTGTAGTGCGGTGCAGCCAGCGCCACCATCGGTGCCAGCAGGACCGCCAGTGCCCCCCACTGCCTTGTTGTATTGATCGCCATGCCAGGCCCCCAAATGTTAAATATTAATAATAGTTCAAAACGGTAAAAACAGTAATTTTGTTACACCCGTGTGTCGCGTGTCTGCCCGTATTTAAAACCTATTGGGCGAGCACAGGCGCGCAACTGGAGGCCGGCGCCACTCCCCAATTGCGCAAACGGCAAAAAGCGGTCAAGCTTGCGGACTCTTCGGCCATTGCTTGCCGCCCTTTCTGGAGACCGTATGAACGACCTGACCCGCCCGCGCCGCTTCGACCTGATCGGGATCGGCGAATGCATGGTCGAGTTTTATGCCGCGCAGCCGCTCACCACCGCCACCACCCTCACGCGCGCCTTTGGGGGCGACGTGCTCAATTCGCTGGTGGCGATGCAGCGCCTGGGCGGCCATTGCGGCT
>CAMLHI010000307.1 GCA_946479705.1 uncultured Oxalobacteraceae bacterium | reverse complement strand
TTCACCGATTCGACCCAGTACGGTTCGGTCACCAGCGAAAAGAAATCGACCCAGGACGGCTATACCGCCGGCAACCTGCAGCGTTTCTCGGCCGGCGCGGACGGCATCATCCTGGGCCAGTACAGCAATGGCCAGTCGCATGCGCTGGGCCAGATCGTGCTGGCCAACTTCGCCAACCCGAACGGCCTGTCGCCGCTGGGTAACAATGCCTGGGCCGAAACCTCGACCTCGGGCGTGCCGCTGGTGGGCACCCCCAGCTCGGGCAGCCTGGGCGTGCTGCAGTCCTCGGCGGTGGAAAACTCCAACGTCGACCTGACCGCCGAACTGGTCAACATGATCACCGCGCAGCGCGTCTACCAGGCCAATGCGCAGACCATCAAGACCCAGGACTCGGTGCTGCAAACCCTGGTCAACCTGCGCTAAGCGGCGCGCGGATACATCATGGACCGTCTCATCTACACCGCCGGCAGCGGCGCCAAGCACATCCTGGAGCAGCAGGCCACCACCTCGCACAACCTGGCCAACGTCAGCACGACTGGCTTCCGGGCGCAGATCGATGCTTTCCGCGCGGTGCCGGTGCAGGCCGAGGGAACCTTGCCCACGCGCAGCTTCGTGGTCAATGCGACGGTCGGTTCCGACTTTTCCGCCGGCCCCCTGCAAATGACCGGGCGCGACCTCGACGTGGCCGTCAAGGGCAAGGGCTGGATCGCGGTGCAGATGCCGGACGGTTCGGAAGCCTACACCCGCCATGGCGCGCTGCAGATGAACGCCAACGGCCTGCTGCAATCGTCCAGCGGCTTGACGGTGCAGGGTGACGGCGGCCCGATCACCGTGCCGCCCGAAGTGACGGTGGCCATCGGCAACGACGGCACCGTTTCCACCATTGCCACGACCACCAAGCCGGGCGCCCCCACCGTGCTGGGACGGCTCAAGCTGGTCAACCCGCCCGAGCAGGACCTGGTGCGCGGCGACGACGGCCTGTTCCGCCTGAAAAGCGGGGAGGCCGCCCAGGCCGATCCGCTCGTGACGGTGGCCGGCGGGGCGCTGGAAGGCTCGAACGTGTCCCCGGTCGATGCCATGGTCAACATGATTTCCCTGGCCAGATCGTTCGAGACCCAAATGAGCTTGATGAAGAATGCCGAGAATAACGCGGCGAAAGCCGACCAGATCCTCGCTTTGACTTGACAGTCATGACCGCATAATTGTCTTCATCGTCAAAGGCGGGGCGCTTTGCCCGGCCGCAGACACTGGAGAAGACAATGATCCGTTCCCTCTTTATCGCCAAGACCGGCCTCGAGGCGCAGCAAACCAACCTCGACACGATCACCAACAACCTGGCCAACGTCAGCACCAACGGCTTCAAGCGTTCGCGCGCGGTGTTCGAGGACTTGTTGTACCAGAACGTGCGCCAGCCGGGCGCCCAGTCTTCCCAGCAAACCAATCTGCCTTCGGGCATGCAGGTCGGCACCGGCGTGCGTGCCGTGGCCATCGAGCGCATCCACACTCAGGGCAATCCCCAGCAGACCGGCAATGCCAAGGACCTGATGGTCAACGGCGCCGGCTTCTTTTCCGTGCTGCTGCCGGACGGTACCGCCGCCTACACCCGCGACGGCTCCTTCCAGAGCGACGCCAACGGCCAGCTGGTCACCTCCAGCGGCTTCGTCATCCAGCCGGCCATCACCGTGCCGGCCAATGCCCAGTCGATCACCGTGGGCCGCGACGGCACCGTCTCGGTGACCCTGCCGGGCACCACCGCGCCCTCGCAAATCGGCACCTTGCAGCTGACCACGTTCGTCAATCCGGCCGGGCTGGAATCGAAAGGCGAAAACCTGTACGTGGAAACCGGCGCCTCGGGCAGCCCCAACACCAACACGCCGGGCACCAATGGCGCCGGCGTCATCATGCAAGGCTATGTGGAAACCTCGAACGTCAACGTGGTGGAAGAGATGGTCAATATGATCCAGACCCAGCGCGCCTACGAAATCAACAGCAAGGCCATCACCACCTCGGACCAGATGCTGGCCAAGCTGGCGCAGCTGTAGGAGTTGTTCATGAAAATCGTTTATATCGTTGCCGCACTCGCCGTCCTGAGCGGCTGCGCCACCACCCCCAGTTCCATCGTGCAGCGCCCGACCACCGCGCGCCCGCTCTACACCGAACCGGTGCAGGCCAACAACGGCGCCATTTACCAGGCCGCGGCCTACCGTCCGCTGTTCGAAGACCGGCGCGCGCGCCACATCGGCGACATGCTGACCATTAACATCATCGAGAAGACCTCGGCCGTCAAAGCCGGCGCCAGCTCGGGCAACAAGTCCGGCACGGCCAGCTTCGGCATGCCCGGCGTGCTCAAGGGCACCTTCGGCGCCTCGGTCGCCACCGACGCGGCCACCAAGTTCGCCGATGCCGACAACCAGAGCGCCAGCAACACCTTCACCGGCACGATCGGCGTGACCGTCACCGAAGTGCTGCCCAATGGGAACCTGATCGTGGCCGGCGAAAAGCAGGTGGCCATGAACAAGGGTGTCGAGTTCATCCGCTTCTCCGGCATGGTCAGCCCGGACAATATCGGCACCGGCAACACCGTCTCCTCCACCCAGGTGGCCGACGCCCGCGTCGAATACCGCACCAACAGCCAGATCGACCGGGCGGAAATGACGGCCATGGTGTCGCGCTTCTTCCAGTCGCTGCTGCCATTCTGATGGGACCGACCATGCGCACCCTGATCGCTTTACTCGGCCTGTCCGCCGCCTTGCTGCTGCCCCAGGCGGCCCGGGCCGAACGCTTGAAAGACCTGACCACCATCGCCGGCGTGCGCCAGAATCAGCTGAGCGGCTATGGCATCGTGGTGGGCCTGGACGGCAGCGGCGACCAGACTACCCAGACCCCGTTCACGGTGCAGTCGATCATGTCGATGCTGCAGGCCAAGGGCGTGAACCTGCCGCCCGGCACCAGCCTGCAATTGAAGAACGTCGCGGCGGTGATGGTGACCGCTTCGCTGCCGGCCTTTGCCCAGCCCGGCCAGACCATCGACATCACCGTTTCCTCGATCGGTAACGCCAAGAGCCTGCGCGGCGGCACCCTGGTGATGACGCCGCTGCAAGGCGCCGATGGCCAGGTCTACGCCATGGCGCAGGGCAATGTGCTGGTGGGCGGCGTGGGCGCTTCCGCCGGCGGCGCCTCGCAAGTGGTCAACCACTTGGCGGTCGGCAAGATTTCCGGCGGCGCCACCGTGGAACGTGCGGTGGCCTCCAGCCTGGGCCAGGATGGCAACATCCGCCTGGAACTGAATACCACCGATTTCGCCACCGTCAGCCGCATCGTCGAAGCCATCAACGAGCATTTCGGCCCCGGCATCGCCACCGCCCTGGACGGGCGCGTGATCCGGGTGCGCTCGCCCGCGTCGAGCGACCAGCGGGTGGCCTTCATCGGCATCCTGGAAGGGCTGGAAGTGAACCCCGCCAAGGTGGCCGCCAAGGTGATCATGAATGCCCGCACCGGCTCGGTGGTGATGAACCAGTCCGTGACGCTGGACAGCTGCGCTATCTCGCACGGCAATCTGTCGGTGACGATCAGCAACGACCAGCAGGCCAGCCAGCCGGCACCCCTGTCGGGCGGCAAGACCGCGGTCACCAACAACGCTTCCGTGGAAGTGAAGAAGGACCCGGGCAAGGTGCTCCTGCTCAAGGGCGGCGCTTCGCTGGCCGAAGTGGTCAAGGCCATGAACGCGATCGGCGCCTCGCCCCAGGACCTGCTGTCGATCCTGCAGGCGCTCAAGGCTGCCGGCTCGCTCCATGCCGAGCTGGAAATTATCTAAGGTGCCCGCATGATTGCCCCGACCACCAACGATCTGAGCAGCCGCCTGGCGGTCGATACCAAGGGCTTGTCCGAGCTCAAGCAGTCGGCCAAGGACGGTTCGCCCGACGCCCTGAAAGGCGCGGCCACCCAGTTCGAAGCCATGTTCATCAACATGATGATGAAGAGCATGCGCGACGCCACC
>CAMLHI010000306.1 GCA_946479705.1 uncultured Oxalobacteraceae bacterium | reverse complement strand
AGGAACTCAAGAGCGAGTTCAAGAAGGAGCACCGCTATCCCGGCCGCGAGGAAGAGGTGGCCGCCCGCATCGTCAACAAGCAGCGCGCCGAACACGGCGAGACCAAGGCGCCCGGCAAGAAGAAATAGCGCCGGCCCGGCGCGCGGCCGCGTCCCTCGCCGGGCGGCGGCGCGGTATGATGCGTTTGATAAGCCATCATGGCGCGCAGGGGACAGGTGTTGGACGCAGCCGATTCGCAGGACATATTGCCATCGTTGGAGCAGGGGTTTCTCTTGACCCGGCATTGGCGCGATACGCCGGCCGGAACCGCGGTCGAATTCTGGCTGGCGACCGAGCGGGGGCCGCGCCGCGTGCGCCTGCCCCATCATCCTTCGGTGGCCTTCGTGCCGGCCGAACAGCGCGAGCGCGCCGAGGCGGCGCTCAAGGGCGAGCGCGGCTTCGAGCTCAAGCCGCTGGCGCTGAAGGATTTCCAGCAGCGTCCCGTGCTGGGTCTGTATTGCCAACAATACCGCCAGCTGCTCAAGCTGAGCCGCCGCCTCAAGCAGCACGGCATCGATGTCTACGAGTCCGACATCCGCCCGCCCGAGCGCTACCTGATGGAACGCTTCATCACCGCGCCGGTGTGGTTCGGCGGCCAGCCGGAGCAGGGCGGCAGCGGCACGCTGGCCGAGGCTCACATGAAAAGCGCATCCGGCTACCGGCCGCGGCTCAAGCTATGCTCGCTGGACATCGAAACCACCGCCTTCGGTGAGCTGTTCTCGATTGCCCTCGAGGGCTGCGGCCAGCGCCAGGTGTACATGCTGGGGCCGCCCAACGGCGACGCCACCGGGCTCGATTTCGACCTGGCGTATTGCGACACCCGCGCGCAACTGCTCGAACGCCTGATCGAGTGGGTCCAGCGCCACGATCCCGATGTCCTCATCGGCTGGAGCGTGATCCAGTTCGACCTGCGCGTGCTGCAGCGCCATGCCGCAACCTATGGCATCGCGCTGGCGCTGGGGCGCGACGGCAGCGCCATGGAGTGGCGCGAGCATGGCGGGCGCCAGGGCCATTACTTCGCCGCCATTGCCGGGCGCCTGATCGTGGACGGCATCGAGGCGCTCAAGTCGGCCACCTGGAGTTTTTCCTCGTTCAGCCTGGAGCATGTGGCGCAGAGCCTGCTGGGCGAGGGCAAGGCCATCGACAATCCCTATCAGCGCATGGCCGAGATCGAGCGCCGCTTCGCCGAAGACAAGCCGGCCCTGGCCTTGTACAACCTGCGCGACTGCGAACTGGTCACGCGCATCTTCGCCAAGGCCGAACTGATGACCTTCCTGCTCGAGCGCGCCAGTGTGACCGGGCTGCCGGCCGACCGCAGCGGCGGCTCGGTGGCCGCCTTCGAGCACCTGTACATGCCCATGATGCACCGCCAGGGCTATGTGGCGCCCAACCTGGGCGACGTGGCCGGCGAGAACAGCCCGGGCGGCTTCGTGATGGATTCCCAAAGCGGACTGTACGATTCGGTGCTGGTGTTCGACTACAAGAGCCTGTATCCGGCGATCATCCGCACCTTCCTGATCGACCCGGTCGGGCTGGTCGAGGGCGAGCGCGACCCCGACCCGGCCCACACGGTCGAGGGATTCCGCGGCGCGCGCTTCTCGCGCAGCCGGCATTGCCTGCCGGCGATCGTCAAGGAGGTCTGGGAGGGGCGCGATGCCGCCAAGCGCGAGCACAACAAGCCGCTTTCGCAAGCGCTCAAGATCATCATGAATGCCTTTTACGGCGTGCTCGGCTCGAGCGGCTGCCGCTTCTTCGACCCGCGCCTGGCGTCCTCGATCACCTTGCGCGGGCACGAGATCATGCACCACACCCGCCGCCTGATCGAGCAACAGGGCTACCAGGTCATCTACGGCGATACCGATTCGACCTTCGTGTGGCTGCGGCACGCCCACAGCGACGAGGATGCCGCCCGCATCGGCCGTGCGCTGGTGCGCCACGTGAACGAATGGTTCGACCAGTACCTGCGCGCCGAGTTCAATCTGGATAACGCGCTCGAACTGCAGTTCGAAACCCACTACCGGCGCTTCCTGATGCCCACCATCCGCGGTTCCGATGAAGGCAGCAAGAAGCGCTATGCCGGGCTGGTGGGAAGCGGCGATGGCGGCGAGCGGATGGTCTACAAGGGACTGGAAACCGTGCGCAGCGACTGGACCCCGCTGGCCCAGCAATTCCAGCAGGCGCTGTACCTGAAAGTCTTCAAGGGCGAACCCTACCGCGACTATGTGCGCGAGTATGTCGCGCGCACCGCCAGCGGCGAGTTCGACGGTCTGCTGGTGTACCGCAAGCGCCTGCGCCGCGCGCTGGGCGACTACGAGCGCAATGTGCCGCCGCATGTGCGGGCGGCGCGCCAGGCCGACGAGAAAAACCGCCGCGAGGGCCGTCCGCTGCAGTACCAGGACGGCGGCTGGATCCGCTATGTGATGACGGTGGCCGGCCCGGAACCGCTGGAAGACCTGCACTCGCGCATCGATTACGAGCACTACCTGACGCGTCAGCTGCAGCCGATCGCCGACGCCATCCTGCCCTTTGTCGGCGACGACTTCGGCGCGCTCACCAGCCCGCAGGCCAGCCTGTTCTAGACCGGCGGCCGGGCGGCTTCCTCGACCCGGAATGGGCGGCGCGCAGATCGAAAAAAAGCCGCCCGAAGGCGGCTTTGGCGGGAGCGCAGCGCTTTACTGGCCGGCCACTTTCACCAGCGAAGGCGCAGCCTTGACCAGGCTGGCGTCGGCGCCGCTGGCGCTGAGCTTGCCGCTACCCTGGTTCCAGTGCAGTTTGGTCACGCTGGACTTGCCTTTTTCGTAGTCGTACGACACGCCGTCGTCGTCATACAGGCTGAACTCGCCGTCCTTGCCTGGATATACGCGGATCTGCGCGATCGCCTGCTTGGTGGCGGTCGACTGGATGTCGGCGCCGATCGGCACGATCGAGCCGGCCCGCACGAACACCGGAATCTGGTCGATCGGTGCGGCCACCTTGATCCAGCGTCCACCGGCGAGCTTCTCGTTGGTCCAGAAGTTATACCAGTCGGTACCGGCCGGCAGGTAGACATCCTTTTCGGTCTGGCCCTGCTCGGTCACGGGAGCGACCAGGAAGGCCGGGCCGAACATATACTGGGTGCCCAGATTGGCGACGTTCGGGTCTTTCGGGAAATCCATCCACAGCGGACGCATGAAGGGCGCGCCGGTGTCGTGGGTGTACTTGGCCTGGCTGTAGATATACGGAATCAGCTGGTAGCGCAGCACGTCGAACTTGGCCATGATGGCTTCGGCCTGCTTGCCGGTGGACCAGATTTCCGTGGCCTTGCGGTTGCCGTGCAGGCGCAGGGTCGGCAGGAAGGTGCCGTACTGGAACCAGCGGGTGAACAGTTCCGGATAGTCGTGGAACTGGCCGACCATGTCGCGCGCGTCGGTCGGGTCGATGAGCGGCGTCTTGGTGGCGGTGGTGACCTGCGGTACACCCTGCCAGCCGCCGATGTCGTTACCCCAGTAGGCGATGCCGGAAGCGGTCATGTTCAGGCCGGTCGGGATCTGGCGTGCCAAGCCTTCCCAGCTCGGGTACACGTCGGACGACCAGAACAGCGCGCCGGTGCGCTGCGAACCGAGGTAGGCGGCGCGCGCGAGAATCAGCGCGCGCTTGTTCGGTTTCCAGGCGCGCATATTGTCGGACATGCCTTCGACGTGCATCAGCGGGAACACGTTGTGGTAGCGGTCGCCCGAACCGATCGAGTAGAAGTAGCCGTCCGGTACCAGGTCCGGTTCGGTCTCGTCCAGCCATGGATAATCGAAGCCGTGCGACAAGATGTTGTCGCGTGCCTTTTCCCAGAACCACTTGCGCGCGGCCGGGTTGGTGGCGTCGATCAGGGCGCCGGTGCGGTCCGAGCGGAAGGGCAGGCCATCGACGGTCTTGCCATTCTTGTCCTTGAGCAGGTAACCCTTGTTGTCGAGCTCGTTGAAATAGCGGCCCGAG
>CAMLHI010000305.1 GCA_946479705.1 uncultured Oxalobacteraceae bacterium | reverse complement strand
CCGAACACGATGCGGCGCATGGCCATCAGCTGCGAGAGCGAAAACTCCAGGCCGATCGAGAACATCAGGAACACCACGCCGAATTCGGCCAGGTGCTGGGTGGTTTCGCTATTGTCGGCCAGGCCCAGCGAATGCGGGCCGATCAGGATGCCGACCGCCAGGTAGCCCAGCATGGGCGGCAGGTGCAGCATGCGGAAGGCGACCACGCCGAGGACCGCGCTGCCGAGTAAAAGGAGGGTCAGTTCAAGTCCAGAAAACATGCGTTGCCGTTTGACGTATCGTGAATTCGTTGTTTGTTGCGTCTGGCAAGTTTTTTGCTTTCGCAATTCGTTTATACTTCCGCCATGAGTGTAACCGATGAAAAAACAATGCTGAAAGCTTTTGACCGAAACATCACCGAACGCGCCATGCGGATGGCCCGCGAGACCCTCGACATCGAGGCCGACGCGATCCGCGCCGTGCACGCGCGCCTGGCCGGGGACGACAGTGTCGGCCGCGCTGTCGCCATGCTGCTCGAATGCGGCGGGCGGGTGGTGGTGTCGGGCATCGGCAAGTCCGGCCACATCGGCCGCAAGATCGCCGCCACCCTGGCCTCGACCGGCACCCCGGCCATGTTCGTGCACCCGGCCGAGGCGGCCCACGGCGACCTGGGCATGGTTACCGCGCAGGACGCCTTCATCGCTATTTCCAATTCCGGCGAAACGTCCGAGCTGATGTCGATCCTGCCGATCGTCAAGCGCATGGGCTCGCCGCTGATCGCCATGACCGGCAATCCCAATTCCAGCCTGGCCAAACTGGCCGACGTGCACCTGGACGTCTCGGTGGCCAAGGAAGCCTGCCCGCTGAACCTGGCGCCGACCGCCAGCACCACCGTCACCCTGGCCCTGGGCGACGCGCTCGCCGTGGCGCTGCTGGACGCGCGCGGCTTCAAGGAAGAAGACTTCGCGCGCTCGCATCCGGGCGGCGCGCTGGGCCGGCGCCTGCTGACCCATGTGCGCGACGTGATGCGCAGCGGCGAGGCGGTGCCGCGTGTGACGGCCGATGTGTCGCTCTCGGCGGCGCTGCTGGAAATCACCCAGAAGGGCATGGGCATGACCGCCGTGGTCGATGCCGACGGCCGTCCGGTCGGCGTGTTCACCGACGGCGACCTGCGCCGCCTGATCGAGCGCGTGCAGGATTTCACCAAGGTGGCGATCCGCGACGTCATGCACGCCAATCCGCGCCGCGTCCATCCCGAGCAGCTGGCGGTCGACGCCGTGCGCGTGATGGAGGAATTCCGCATCAACCAGATGCTGGTGGTCGATGCCGACGACAAGCTGGTCGGCGCGCTGCACATCCACGACCTGACCCGCGCGAAGGTAATCTGATGACCGAGCTGGAACACATGCGCCGCGCGGCCGGCGTGAAGGTGATGATTTTCGATGTCGACGGCGTGCTCACCGACGGCAGCCTGACCTATTCGGCCGAGGGCGAGGCCACCAAGACCTTCAATGTGCTCGATGGCCTGGGCATCCAGCTCCTGATGAAGACCGGCGTGCAGACCGCCATCATCAGCGCGCGCAATTCGCCCATCGTGGTGCGGCGCGCGGCCGACCTGGGCATCCAGCACGTCCACCAGGGCATCCACGACAAGCGCGTGGCCTTTGCCAAGCTGCTGGATGCGACCGGCGTGACGGCCGAGCAGTGCGGCTACATCGGCGACGACGTGATCGACCTGCCGCTGCTGCTGCAGGTGGGCTTTGCCGTGACGGTGCCGACCGGCCATCCGGAAGTGCAGTACCGCGCCCATTACGTCACCCGCGCCGGTGGCGGGCGCGGCGCCGTGCGCGAAGTGTGCGACCTGGTCATGCGCGCCCAGGGCACCTACGACATGGCGCTGGCGCCGTATTTCGCCTGACAGCATGGACAAGCGTACCGCCCACATCTGGCCGCTCCTGATGACCATCCTGGTCGGCGCCTTCGTGGCCTTCGGCTCGTACTGGCTGGTGCACCTGATGGAAGGCGAGGCCCAGGTCGACGCCGACCGTTTCAAGAACGAGCCCGATTACATCGTCGAGAAATTCAGCTTCGTGCGCATGACGCCCGAGGGCAAGCCGCGTTACCTGTTCTCCGGCGCCAAGCTGACCCACCGCCCCGCCGACGATGTCTCGGACGTGGACGCGCCGCGCCTGCAAAGCCTCAATCCGCAGGCGCCGCCGACCACGGTGGTGGCCAAGCGCGCGCGCATCTTCCAGGCCCAGAACAAGGTCGACCTTGCCGGCCAGGTCGTGGTCGACCGGCCCGAAGCGCCGGGCCAGAAACCGCTGCATATGCAAACCGAGGCGCTGACCGTGTACCCGGACGACGAGCGCATGGAGACCGCGCTGCCGGTCAAGGCGCTGCTGGGCACCACCACCGTCACCGGCACCGGCATGCAAGCCAATAACGCGACCAGCCAGCTGCACATCGCGCACCGGGTACAGATGGCGATTCCCCCCAGGGCGGCGCGCTAGCGCCCCTGGCTAACCAAGATTGAAGACGATGAAAAAGATTCTTACCTTTGTACTGCTGGCACTGGCCGCCTTGAACGCCGCGGCGGAAAAGGCCGACGCCAACAAGGAAACCCTGATCAACGCCGACTCGGTCGACATCGACAAGGTCAACCAGGTCAGCACCGCCAGCGGCACGGTGGTGGTGACCAAGGGCACCCTGATCCTCACCTCCGACAAGGCGGTCATCAAGAATACGCCGGACGACTACATGATCGTGACCCTCACTTCCAGCGGCGGCAAGCTGGCCACCTTCCGCCAGAAGAGCGATGGCGGTCCCGACCTGTGGGTCGAGGGCCAGGCCCAGCGCATCGAATACGACGAGCGCGCCGACATGATCAAGCTGTTCTCGAATGCGCGTATCCGCCGCCTGGAAGGCAGCAGGCAGACCGAATTGGTCGAGAGCGAATTCATTTCCTACGACAGCCGCAAGGAAGCCATGGTGACGCGCAACGACGCCAGCGGCGAGAACAAGCCGGGCAAGGGCCGCGCCACGGTGCGCCTGGCGCCGCGCAATTCCAAGCCGGCGGCGCCCGCGGCGGGAGGGGCGCAATAATGGCCGAACCGAGCTGCGGCAGTACGCTGATCGTCCGCGGCCTGCAGAAGAGCTATGGCAAGCGCCTGGTCGTGCGCGACGTGTCGCTGCAGGTCGAGTGCGGCGAAGTGGTCGGCCTGCTCGGCCCCAACGGCGCCGGCAAGACCACCTCGTTCTACATGATCGTCGGCCTGGTGCCGTCGGACGCCGGCTCGATCGACATCAACGGCGTCGACATCTCCAGCCTGCCGATCCACCGGCGCGCCACGCTCGGCCTGTCCTACCTGCCGCAGGAAGCGTCGGTGTTTCGCAAGCTGACGGTGGAAGAGAACATCCGCGCGGTGCTTGAACTGCAGAAGGTCGACGGCAAGCCGCTGTCGAAAGAGCAGATCAATGTGCGCCTCGATAACCTGCTGGCCGACCTGCAGATCGAGAAGCTGCGCGAGAATCCGGCGCTGTCGCTGTCCGGCGGCGAGCGGCGCCGCGTCGAGATCGCGCGCGCGCTGGCGGTCAATCCGCGCTTCGTGCTGCTGGACGAGCCGTTCGCCGGCGTGGACCCGATCGCGGTGATCGAAATCCAGCGCATCGTGCGCTTTTTGAAGGAGCGCGATATCGGCGTGCTGATCACCGACCACAATGTGCGCGAGACGCTCGGCATCTGCGACCGCGCCTACATCATCAACCAGGGCGCGGTGCTGGCCTCGGGACGTCCCGACGACATCATCGCCGATGAATCCGTACGCCGGGTTTATCTCGGCGAACACTTCCGCATGTAGCATGAAACAGTCCCTCCAACTCCGCACGTCGCAGCACCTGGCGCTCACGCCCCAGCTGCAGCAGTCGATTCGCCTGCTGCAGCTCTCGACCCTGGAGCTGCACCAGGAACTCGAACAGCTGCTGACCGATAATCCGCTGCTCGAACGGCTCGACGACCCGCTCGACAATTC
>CAMLHI010000304.1 GCA_946479705.1 uncultured Oxalobacteraceae bacterium | reverse complement strand
GCGCGGTAGCTGTCGTCGCCGCGCTCCTCGTAGCTCGGACGGTCCCACCAGCCGGTCCGCCCGGTGTCGGCCGCCGCCTGCTGCGCCAGCTGGCTTTCGCCGCCCAGGCCCTTGCCCAGGATGGTGGCGCCCGACGGAATCGGATCGGTCACCGCCAGCCAGCTGAAATCGGCGCCGCTGGTGAATTCCAGCGTCACTTTCATGATGTCGCCCTCCGACCACTGGCCCGCGACTTTCCGCTGCACGGCGCCGACCGTGCGCTTGACCGAGATGCCGTGCGCGACCGACTTGCCAGCCTGCATGGCGGCGCTGATGCGCACCGTGGCCCATGGCGCGCCGCTGCCTTCGTGGCGCAGTGCGAGCGTGCCGCGCGCGCCCTGGTTCGGCCATGGCAGCAGCGCCGGCTCCTCGCGCGGCCAGTGCTGCGCGGCGCTGGCGCCGCCGTAGGCCGCATGGGAAACGCCAGCGACCGGTCCGCGCTCGCCGTCGCGCGCGAAGCGCCGCAGCGCCGCCACCGCCCAGGCATTGGCCACCGTGGTGTCCCAGTGGCCCTGGCGCTGCTGGTCGACCAGCGCCAGCACCAGGCGCGGCACATCGTCCTTCCAGCGCGCATCGCGCGCGGCCCATTGCGGCAGCAGGAAGGCGGTGCGCGCAGTCGCCACATGATCGGTCCACATCATCCACCAAGCGTTGTTGGCGCTGTCGCCGCGCCAGGTCAGGCGGGTGCCTTGCAGGTCGAAGCGATTGCGCAGCATGCCGGCGGCGGCGTCGAGCCGCGCGCGGCGCGCGGGCGTGTCGGCCCCGGCCATCAGGTGGCGCGCCCAGTCGAGCAGCGCGATGGTCGGCAGCGCGTTCAGGTCCGGCGGCAGCACTTCAGGCGCGCCGCCAAGTTCGCCCGCCAGCGCCGCCTGCAGCGCGAGCCGGTGGGCCAGCACGGCGTGCGCGGGCAGCCAGTCGTTGGCCTGATTGCGGATCAGCGCCTGGCGCAGCGCGGCCTGCATTGCCAGTTTTTCAGGCGCCGGCAGCGGCAGTTGCGCCGCCGCCGAGATATCGAGCAGATAGGCGGTCAGCACTTCGCTGCCGGGGGTGCCGGGGAAGTAGCTGGCCAGGCCGTTCGGGTCCATGAACTTGGGCAGCTGCGCCATCGCCTGCTGCCATTGCTCCGGGTCGGCGCTGGCCACCGCCATCGACGCCACCTGCTCCATGCAGCGGAACGGGTAGGCCGCCATCCAGGCTTGGGCCGAGCCGGTCGCGGCGTCGGCCAGGCTGGCGCGCCAGCTGACCGCCACGCCGCCGCTGAAGGGACGCGCGCCCGGCGGCTGCGCCACATCGATGCTGCGCGGCGCGTCGAGCTGCACGATGGTGCTCTCGCGAACCGTGACCGGCGCCGCCGGCACCACTTTCTGCGTGACCCTCAGGCTGTCCTTGCCTTCGCCGTCGCGCGCCTTCGGATCGACCGCGCTGATGGTCCAGTCCAGCGCGGTGACGCCGTCCGGCACCGCCAGCTTCCAGTCGATAACCTTGTCCTGGTGCGCCACCAGCGTCACCGAGCGCTCCATCCGCAGGCCGCGCGCGGCGCGCGCCTGCTCCGCCAGCGGGGCGCCGCGCGGCAGGGCCGGATCGGCCACCGGCAGCGCCTCGGCGCGCAGCCGCAGCGTCACGGCGCGCTCGCCGTCGTTGCGCAAGGTGAGCTTCTGGCGCAAGGTGTCGTCGCTGCGCACGCTGGCCGGCAGGCCGGACAGGATCTGGATATCCTTGCGGGTCTGGATGAAGGCGCTGCCGGTGCCGTAGCGGTCGGCGCCATCCATGGCCACCGCCACGATGCGCCAGCGGGTCAGGGCATCCCTGAGCGGCACCGGGACCACCGCCTCGCCATTCCGGTCGAGCACGATGTCGGTCTTCCACAAGGCAAGGCTGGAAAAATCGCTGCGCGGGCCGGACTGCAGGTCCTGGGCGGCAGACTTGAGTTTGCTCGCCGACACCATGCGGCTGCGCTCCCCGGTCACCATCACGGAATCGGTAGCGTTACGGTCCATGGTGACACCCACGATCCGCTGCAGCACTTCGCCGAGCGACTTGTCCGGCAACTTGCCGGTGTCGTCGGCAATGATCGCGTCGTACAGTTCGCCCGGCGGCCACCAGGCCGGCATTTGCCCCAGCTTGACGCTGTTCGGCCAGGTCAACGGCAACTGCAGCGAATAGATCGGCAGGTAGCGCAGACGCCAGAATTGCTCCAGCACCAGAGTGGTGTAATTTTTCCGCAAAGCCGTCAAGCCATCGTCGTAGGCCAGCAGCGTGACATGGGCGCCAGCCGCAGCGCGCGCGCCGTGGCGCACCTTGACGCTGAACGGCACCGTCTGCCCCGGGCGCGCGCTCGGGCCGGGAGCGGACAGGTCGACCCGCAGACGATGCGAGGCCGAGTCGAACAGCACACCGATGCTGGACGAGGCGGTATTGCTCGTACCCGGCTCGGACGATGCCAGCACCTGTCCGGCGTCGCCGACAATCTGCACATTGACCGTCACCCCCGGCGCGTAATCGGGCGCGGTCGGCACCTCGATCGACTGCTCGGCGCTGAGCACGGCGTGCACATAGCTGGCCAGCACACCCTCGCGTTCGACCGTCACCAGGGCGGTCGCCGGCACCAGGGGCGAGCGCAGGGTCAGCGACAGCGGCGCGCCGGCCAGCGGCGCCGCGGCGCCGTCGCGCGTCACCAGGTCGGTCCCATGACGGCCGCTGAAGAAGCCGATGGTGTCATCGAATGAGGCGCTCGACGCGCCTGGCGCGCGGGCCCTGATCAGCCAGGTCGGCGCGCTGCCGCGGTTCCACTGGATGGTGCACTGGCCCTTGCCGTCCGCATCCGTCGTCACGCTGCATATCGGAAAGCGGGTGGACTCGGCGATCGGCAGGATCAGCCGGTAGCGGCTGTCGCGCTTCGCCTCGGCGCCGTCGATCCTCACGCTCTGCCTGGGCAGCGGCTTGTCGTTCTCGTCGAGCACGATCACCGAGAACCGGACCAGCCCCGCGCCGAAGCCGGCGCGCGCGCCGAGGCCGACCTTGTGGCGCTGCGGCCAGATCGGCAACACCATTTCGTCGATGTGCGTCTCGCCGTTCGGATCGGAAAACTCCATTTCGGCACGCAGCGCCATGCGCTGGGGGAGCGCAGGCGCCGCCAGGGACAAGGCCGCCTTGCCGTCCGCGTCGAGCGTGACGGTGCGCGGCGTGAACGCCGGCGCCGACAGCGGCCCCAGTTCCAGGTCCTGGAAGCGGTAATCGAAGCCGGGAACATCGAAATTTTCGCTGTAGTCGCCGCGCAGCCTCACTTGCTGGCCCGCCGCCGCGCCACCGGCCAGGAAACGCAGGCTGGCCGACAAGCTGATGTCCTGGCGCGCGCCGTGCCAGGCGGTGGCGCCTTTCAGGCTGGCGTCGAAAGCCGGCATACGGTATTCCTCGACCTGGAAATCGCCATCGCTGACCCGGTTGCCGGCCATGTCGGAGACGACGAAGCGGTACCGGCCCAACTTGGCCGATGGCGGAATCTTCCACTCGCCGGTGGCGCTGCCGGCCTGGTCGAACGCGACCTCCTTCTCGTCGACCGGCTCGTTAGCCTGGAAGTAGATTTTCAGCTTGCCCTTGAACGGCTGCGGCAGCGCGAAACCGGACACCACCGGCAGCCGCGCCAGGGTCTGCATCGACACGGTTTCGCCGGCCTTGAACAAGACCCGGTCGAGGATCGTGTGGCCGGCCAGCGCGGACGCGCGGCCGTTGCGCGGCTCAAGCCCGTCGCTGCGCAGCACGCAGAGATCGTCGCCCTTGCGCACCACGATCCAGAATTCGCCGATCCGCGCCGCAGGTGCCGGCGCGCACTCCGGCGTGGCCGGCAACTGCGCGAACAGCACGCGGCCATCGGCCTGGCTGACCGCCTGCGCCAGGCGCTTGCCATCGCAGGACCACAATTCGACCTCGGCGCCGCCAACCGGCTTGCCGCTGTCGATGGCGGTCACCCACAGCAGCGA
>CAMLHI010000303.1 GCA_946479705.1 uncultured Oxalobacteraceae bacterium | reverse complement strand
CCGGTAGAGTGGTGCCCACGGAGGGACTCGAACCCCCACACCTCGCGGCACATGGACCTGAACCATGCGCGTCTACCAATTCCGCCACGTGGGCATTGTTACTGCTTACTTCCTTCAGCGTTTCCGCCGAAGTCTGCTATCATACTAGGCTTTGTAGTTTTGCGCCAGATTAACTTTCCCACCTGACCCGTACTCCGCACCGCATATTTCGCTGCTTTCATCTCGTTCCCGGCGCTACCCCTGCCGCGAGAGACCAAAATTATAGCGGAACATTTTGAAATGTCAAAGCGCCAGCGAAGAAACTTTAGTGTGCCTTGAGCACACACTACGTTAGGCGAATCGCATGGTCCTCCGTTACACTACGCGTATCACCGTGTCAATATTCACTGTGTCAGTTTCCCGGTCCGATATTTCCGTGGCAACTGCCAAAAACACATCACAGAAAAACATTTGAACCAAATTACACACACCATTCCCAGCCGTGAGGAAATTCTCGGCATCTTCCGCAACGCCGCCGCGCCGATCGATGTGGCCGCGCTTGCGAGGTCCCTGAAGGTCAAGGCCAGCGCGCTGGAAGTCCTGTCGCGCCGCCTGAACGCCATGGAGCGCGACGGCCAGATCCGCGCCGACGCGGCCGGCAATTATGCCCTGGCCGACCACTCCGGCTTTATCGCCGGCAAGGTCAGCGCCCACCGCGACGGTTTCGGCTTCGTCATTCCGGACGAACCCGGCGAAGACCTGTTCTTGTCCGACAAGGAAATGCAGAAAGTACTGCATGGCGACCGCGTGCTCGCCAAGGTCACCGGCACCGACCGCCGCGGCCGCAAGGAAGGCACCATCGTCGAAGTCGTCACGCGCGCCAACAGCCACGTGATCGGCCGCCTGCTCAATGAAAACGGCGTCTGGCTGGTCGCCCCCGAAGACAAGCGCATCGGCCAGGATATCCTGATCGTCGGCTCGCCCGGCAAGGCCAAGGCGGGGCAGGTGGTCAGTGTCGAGCTGATCGAACAGCCTTCGCGCTTCAAGCAGCCGACCGGCAAGATCGTCGAAGTGCTCGGCGAGCTGGACGACCCCGGCATGGAAATCGAAATCGCCGTGCGCAAGTTCGGCGTGCCGCACCTGTTCTCGGCCGCCGCGCTCAAAAGCGCCGCCAAGCTGCCCTCGGAAGTGCGCGACGGCGACCTGGCCGACCGCGTCGACCTGCGCGACGTGCCGCTGGTGACCATCGACGGCGAAGACGCGCGCGACTTCGACGATGCGGTCTACTGCGAGCCGGTCAAGATCGGCCGCAGCAATTGCTACCGCCTGATCGTCGCGATCGCCGACGTGAGCCACTACGTCAAGCCGGGCGACGCGCTCGACGCCGACGCGCTCGAACGCAGCACCTCGGTGTATTTCCCGCGCCGCGTGATTCCCATGCTGCCGGAGAAGCTGTCCAACGGCCTGTGCTCGCTGAACCCCGCGGTCGACCGCCTGACCCTGGTGTGCGACGCCGTTATCACCCAGAAGGGCGAGATCAAGGCTTACCAGTTCTATCCGGCCGTGATCCACTCGGCCGCGCGCCTGACCTACACCGAAGTGGCCGATATCCTCGGCAACACGGCCGGTCCCGAAGCGCAGCGCCGTCCGGCCATCGTGCCGCACCTGCTCAATCTGTACGAGGTCTATCACGCACTGCAGCGCGCCCGCATGGAACGCGGCGCCATCGATTTCGAGACCACCGAAACCTATATCGTCTGCAATGCACTGGGCAAGATCGAAAAGATCATTCCGCGCACCCGCAACGATGCCCACCGCGTGATCGAGGAATGCATGCTGGCCGCTAACGTCTGCGCGGCCGACCTGCTGATCCGCCACAAGCATCCCGGCACCTATCGCATCCACGCCTCGCCTACCAAGGAAAAGCTGACCCAGGTCCGCACCTTCCTCGGCCAGGTCGGCCTGAGCCTGGCGGGTGGCGACAAGCCGAGCGCGGGCGACTACGCCGAGCTGATGAAGAAGGTCAAGGAGCGCCCCGACGCGGCCCTGCTGCAAACCATGCTGCTGCGCTCGATGCAGCAGGCGGTCTACAGCCCCGACAACATCGGCCACTTCGGCCTGGCCTATGAAGCCTATGCGCACTTCACCAGCCCGATCCGCCGCTATCCGGACCTGCTGACCCACCGCGCCATCAAGGCCATTTTGCTGGGCAAGAAATACGATCCGAAAGGCATCGATCTCAGCAAGCTCAACACGAACGTCTCAAACGCCACGCGCAAGCAGCAGGCCAAGGACAAGGCCGAGGGCAAGCAAAAGAACGAGAAGGACCTGACCATTTGGGACGCCCTCGGCGTGCACTGCTCGGCCAACGAGCGCCGCGCCGACGAAGCTTCGCGCGATGTCGAAGCCTGGCTCAAGTGCTACTTCATCAAGGACAAGCTGGGTGAGGAATTCACGGGCGTGGTCTCGGGCGTGACCACCTTCGGCATCTTCGTGCAGCTCGATGCGCTGTTTGTCGAAGGCCTGGTGCACGTGACCGAACTGGGCAGCGATTTCTTCCAGTACGACGATGCCCGCCACGAGCTGCGCGGCGAACGCACCGGCAAGCGCTACCAGCTGACCGACCGCGTCACCGTGCAGGTGGCCCGCGTCGACCTCGAAGCGCGCAAGATCGACCTGGTGCTGGCGGGCGCGAACGTGCCTACCGACACCGGCGCCGGCAAGCCCAAGAGTGCCGCCCACAAGGCGCTCGACGCCAAGCCCGGCAAGTCGCGCGGCAAGGGCGGCGAGGCGCCATCGCGCTTCCAGTCCACCGAGGCGATCGAGGAAGTGGTGCCCGTCAAGGCGGTGGCGCCGGGTAAGGCGTCACGGCGCGGCAAGGGCGGCGCTTCCGGCGCCAGCAATGGCAGCCGTCCCGCCAAGGCCAGTAAGTCGAGCAAATCCAGCAGAAACAAGCGTTAAGAAGAACGATTAATGAAGAATAAAATGATTTTCGGCTTCCACGCCGTGACCTCGCGCTTGCGTCATGAAGCCGCGTCGGTGGAAGAAATTTTTGTCGACGCCACCCGCGACGACCGCCGTATGAAAGACCTGGTCGCCAACGCCAAGGCGGCCGGCGTGCGCGTGATGCCGGTCGATTCGGCCCGCCTGGACAAGATCGTCGGCACCCGCCGCCACCAGGGCGTGATCGCCTTCGCCAGCCAGCTCGCGCTGGCGCGCAACCTCGATGAATTGCTGGACGCCGTCGACGGTCCGCCGCTGCTGCTCATCCTCGATGGCATCACCGATCCGCACAATCTGGGCGCTTGCCTGCGCGTGGCCGACGGGGTCGGCGCTCATGCCGTCATCGTGCCCAAGGACCGCGCGGTCGGCCTGAACGCCACCGCCGCCAAGGTCGCCAGCGGCGCCGCCGAGACCGTGCCTTACATCACCGTGACCAATCTGGCGCGCACCATGCGCGACCTGAAGGACCGCGGCATCTGGCTGATCGGCACCAGCGACGATGCCGATAAGGGCTTGTACGAAGGCGACTTCACCGGCCCCACCGCGCTGGTGATGGGCTCGGAAGGCGAGGGCATGCGCCGCCTCACCCGCGAGACCTGCGACCTGCTGGTTAGCATCCCGATGTTCGGTTCGGTCGAGAGCTTGAACGTGTCGGTGGCATCGGGCGTCTGCCTGTACGAGGCACGCCGCCAGCGTATCGCCAAGGAGTAAGCCCACCGAGGGGCGGCCAGGATCGGCCGCCCCTCGGCAAGCCGCGCGCGGATACGCTACCATGGCAATCCCGCAACGCATTCCACCGTTTTTATGTTTCCCAGACTACGCGAAGATATCAGGAGCATCATCGAGCGCGACCCGGCCGCCCGCAACGCCTGGGAAGTGATCACTTGTTATCCCGGCTTCCAGGCGATCATGATGCACCGCTGGGCGCACGCCTGCTGGCTGCACGGCTTCAAGTGGTTCGGCCGCTTCATCGCCTACCTCGCGCGCATCATCACCGCCATCGAAATCCATCCGGGCGCGACCATCGGCCGCCGGGTCTTCATCGACCA
>CAMLHI010000302.1 GCA_946479705.1 uncultured Oxalobacteraceae bacterium | reverse complement strand
TCCGCCAACCTGCTGGGGCTGGACAACGCCGCCACCCCCTTCGGCCTGAAAGCCATGGAAAGCCTGCAGACGCTCAATCCCAGCAAGGATGAAGCGAGCAATGCCCAGATCATGTTCCTGGTGCTGCACACTTCCGGCCTGACCCTGATCCCCTTGGCCATCATGGCCCAGCGCGCCATCCTCGGCGCCAAGGACCCGTCCGACATCTTCATCCCCTGCATGATCGCCACCTACGTCGCCACCGTGACCGGCATCATCACCGTCTCGCTCAAGCAGCGCATCAATCTGTTCGACCGCGTCGTGCTCGGCTGGCTGGGCGGCATGACGGCCGCCATCGCCGGCCTGGTCTACTACTTCACCAACTACCTGAGCAAGCCGGAAATCGAACTGGTGTCCAAGGTCGCCAGCAACCTGGTGCTGTTCAGTATCATCATCATCTTCATCGGCATGGCCATGCGCAAGGGCGTCAACGTCTACGAGGCCTTCATCGAAGGCGCCAAGGGCGGCATCCAGACTTCACTGACCATCATCCCCTACCTGGTCGGCATGCTGGTGGCCATCAGCGTGATCCGCAATTCCGGCGTGCTCGGCTTCGTCGTCAGCGGCTTCAATTGGGTGTTCGTCAGCCTCGGCCTGAACACCGACTTCGTGCCCGCGCTGCCGACCGCGCTGATGAAGCCCCTGTCCGGCAGCGGCTCGAAAGCCATGATGATCGACGCCATGCGCACCTACGGCGTCGATTCCTTCGTCGGCCGGCTGGCCTGCATCTTCCAGGGCTCGGCCGACACCACCTTCTACATCGTCGCCCTGTATTTCGGCTCGGTGGGCATCCGCAAGACCCGCTACGCCATCTCGGCCGGCCTGATCGCCGACGTGGCCGGCATCATCGCGGCCATCCTGGTCGCCTACCTGTTCTTCGGCGCGAGGTAAAGCAATGCGCCGCCTTCTCCTCGCCCTGCTGTTCGCGCTGCCCGCCGCGCGCGCCGAACTGCCCGTCCCGGTCGGCCAGGCCCTCGCCGCCGCCAAGATCCCGCAGGACGCCATCGCGCTGGTGGTGCTGCGCGGCGACGACACCGTCATCGCCCACCAGGGCGAGCGCCCGATGCAGCCGGCATCCACCATCAAGGTGCTCACCACCATGGCGGCGCTCGAGCAGCTCGGCCCCATTTTCCGCGGCCGCACCGAACTGCGTACCAGCGCCGAACTGAAACAGGGCGTGCTCAAGGGCGACCTGTATCTGCGCGGCGGCGCCGATACCGACTTCACCATGGAGGCGCTGCAAGGCATGCTGCAGGCGCTGCGCAACCAGGGCGTGCAGCGCATCGAAGGGCGGCTGGTGCAGGACCGCCAGCTGTTCAATCCCGCCAGGCCGGACCCGCACGCCGCGCCTTTCGACGAGTCTCCCGAGGCTTACTACAACGTCATCCCCGACGCTCTTCTGCTCAACAAGAACATGCTCCAGCTCGACCTGCGCTCGAACGCGCAGGCCCTGCAGCCGCTCATGCAGCCGCTGCTGGACCGCGTGAGCGTGGAGTCGGCCATGACCCTGATCGATGCCGACTGCGCCAAATGGGAGGCCGGCTGGAAGCAGCCCCAAGTCGTGCGCGAACCCGGCGGACGGCTGCGCATCGTGCTGCAGGGGACCTTCCCGAAAAACTGCGTGGCCTCCAACAGCATCAACGTGATGGAGCGCCAGGACTACGTCGAGCGCGCCGTCCGCGCCATCTGGGCCAGCCTGGGCGGCAGCATCGACGGCGACAGCGTCGAAGGACAGACCCCGCCGGAAGCGCGCCAACTGGCCGAACACGTCTCGCGCGCCCTGCCCGAGACCATTCGCGACACCAACAAGCCGTCCGACAATGCGCTCGCGCGCACCCTGTTCCTCAGCCTGGGCAGCCTCGAAGCGGACGCCTGGTACGGCAGCCATCCGCAGATGCCGACGGTGGAGACGACCGCAGCGCGCGCCGAACGCGCCGTGCGCGCGTGGATGCGCGCGCAGGGGATCGGCGACGCCGGGCTGGTGCTGGAAAACGGCGCCGGCCTCTCGCGCGCGGAGCGGATCAGCGCCCAGCAGCTGGCGCTGGTGCTGCGCGCCGGACTGCGCAGCAACTGGGCGCCCGAGTTCATGAGCAGCCTGCCCATCGCCGGCATGGACGGCACCATGCGCCGCCGCCTGAAAGACAGTCCGGCCGCGCAGCGCGGACGCTTCAAGACCGGCGGCTTGCGCAATGTCGCAGCGGTAGCCGGTTACGTGCCCGACGCCGCGGGGCGCCAGTGCATCGTGGTCGGCATCGTCAACAGTGAACTGGTGGGTGGCGGGAACGGCCGCGTGGTGCTGGACGCCCTGATCGACTGGGTGGCGCGCCTGCCGTAGACAGCTACAGCACGCGCTGAAACGTGGCGCGTACCAGGTCGCGATCGCCGCAATCGTAGTGCCACCACTCGCTCTGGATGCCCACGAAGCCGGCCTGCGCCATCATCGCGCGCAGCAGCTGGCGGTTGGCGATGTGCTGACCGGTGAGCTGGTGCTGGGCCAGCATGGCCGTCTCGAAGCGTGGCTGCGAGCGCTCGGTCAGGTCGTCGAAGCCGGTGCCCATGTCCAGCTCCACGTCCTGTTCGTCGAGGATAGTGATATCGATCGCCATGCCGAAGGAATGGATGGAGCCGCGCGCCGGCTCGGCCAGGTAGTCCTGCAGGCCGGAGCCGTCCAGCGCGTCCCACAGGGCCTGCTGCACCCGTTGCGGGCGCAGCGCGTCGAGCACCAGAACCGTGAAGCCGGGCCGCTCAAGGGCCAGCCACGCCACCGCCTGTTCCAGCGCGGCGGCCGCGTCGCGGTGCAGCCAGGCGCAGTCGAACGGCGAATACAGGTCGCGGCCGGCGAAGTTATCCGGCGTGGCGTAGCGCAGGTCGACCGCGATGCCGGCGATGTCGGACAAATGCCGGAACTGCGGACAGCTGGCGATCTGTTCGATGAAGACGTCCATGATTACGGGCTGGCCTTGACCAGCGCCTCCAGCAGGGCCGCCGTTTCCGCGTCCGGCGTGCCATCGATGGTCATGGGCCGAAAGCGCATCTGGAAGGCCACCAGCGCCGCGCGGGTGCCGGCATCGAGTTCGCCGTTCTGCGGCACCGCGTAGCCGAATTGCGCCAGCTTCTGCTGGAACCACGCCAGGTCCGGCAGCGCGGTCTCGAACAGCGGCAGCGCGCTGGCCACCCTGGCCGGATCGGCCGTCAGCGCCAGACCGGCGTCGGCCAGCTGCTTCCACGGGAACAGCGGGCCCGGGTCCTGTTTGCGCGTGGGGGCCACGTCGGCGTGGCCGATCACGTTCTCGGGCGGGATATGGTGGCGCTTGACGATATCCTTCACCAGCAGGATCACCTGGTCGATCTGGGCTTGCGGGAAGGGGTACCAGACCCGCCCGTTGGGGCCATCGGTGAAGCCCTGGTTGACGATCTCGATCCCGATCGAACTGGCGTTCACATTGGTGTAGCCCTTCCAGTACGACACGCCGGCGTGGTTGGCCTGGCGCGACTCGTCCACCAGCGCATAGACGACCGGGGTGGGATCGTCCGTGACGAGGTAGTGAGCGCTGACCACCTGCTCGGTCAGGCCCGTGAGCGAGCGGTTGCGGTCCGACACCGTGTAATGCAGCACCAGGAACTTGGCGCGGCTGCTCTGGCCCTTGGCCGTGTAGGTGCGGTCGATCTGTGGGCCGCTGGCGCAGCCGGTCAATACAAGCGCGATCAGCGCGGCGAACAGGATCTTCATCGTCAGGTGGCCCAGGGAGATGTTGGGGAAGCGGCATGGCGGGCAGCGCCATGATGGGCGTGTCCGGGTGCGTGCGTCAAGCCTGTTTCGCTTGGCAGCGCCGCGCGCATGGACGCGGCGATCAGCGGATGCAAGGTCGATGCGCGTCCGGCCAGTGTCACCGGGCGTGCGCCGAAGCGGCGGGTCAGCGCCAGCGCCAGACGCGCCAGTTCCGCGCCTGCGCGCTGGAGGATATCGGCCGCCACCGGGTCGGCTTCGGCGCTGGCCGCCACCGCCAGGGCCAAGGTGCCGACCGC
>CAMLHI010000301.1 GCA_946479705.1 uncultured Oxalobacteraceae bacterium | reverse complement strand
TCCAGGCGCACCACCGTGTGATCGGTGTCCGGGCCGTCGTCCGGATGCACGAAGGTCCAGCCGACCTTGGCGCCGCCCTGGCGCACCGCGCGCAGGGCGATATGCCCCCATTGGTCACCCGGCTTGTCGACATGGCGCGGCGGCGGCAGGCCGGCGTAGCGCTCCTCGGTAAAGAAGGTGCTGGCGCCGCCTTCGAAGGCATTCATGTACAGATGCAGGAACACGCTGCGCACGGTCTCCCTGGAGCGGTTGCGCCAGGTGAGCTGTTCGCGCCCGTTGACGGTATGCCTGACCGGATCGAGCGTGGCGTTGATGCGGTAGCTGGCCACCCGGTCCGACAGGGTCGCCTCGCTGCCGCTGCGCGGCCCGCCCCAGGCACCCGGCGCGCTCGGCACCGTGACCGCCGCCGCGTGCGGCTTGGCGAAGCCGATCCCGCCATCGAAATGCGGCGCCGCGACCGGATACACGCGCACATCGTTTTCCAGATATGGCTGCGACTGCGCGATCAGGCGCGCCGCGGCCAGCAGCAGCGCGCACACGACGCCCAGCTTGACGATGGCGGATACGGATCGGGGTGGGGACATGCTCGGCTCCTGGCTGGCGCGGCGGTCGAATCGCCAATTGTACCCGGCGTACTATAACGGCAATCCCCGCACGGTTTATAATGTCGGCGCTTTTGGTGCTCGCCAGCGCAACCGCGCCGGCAGTTAAACGGGAAACGCTTCAGGCGTGCTGCCCCCGCAACGGTAATCAAGCGTCGGCCTGGCTCTCCAGCGCCGGCAGGCCGCCCCAATGACCACTGTGCTCGCGCATAGGAAGGTGGGCCGGTTTGACTTGCAAGCCCGGATACCGGCCAAGACAGGTGGAGCGCCGCGCATTGCCGCGCCGCTCCGTTGCACCGGCACTGCGGGGACGCAAGGGCCGGTACTTTTAATCGAAACGACATCATGAACTCTCCTGCTGTACCGCGCCGCGCGCTGGTCAAGAAACCGCTCGCGCTTTGCTGCGCCCTGGCCCTGGCCGCCTTCGCTCCCGCCCACGCCGACGAGGCGGTACCCACCGTCACCATCACCGGTCCGCGCTTCGACAGCGACCCTTCGCTGCGCCCGATCGGCGCGACCGTCATCAGCGCCGAGGAAATCCACAACGCCGGCGCCAACGACGTCAACGAAGCGATCCGCAAGATCGGGGGCGTGTACGGCCGCCAGAGCGTGGACGCCTCGTCCGATTTCGACCTGGACCTGCGCGGCTTCGGCTCCAACAGCAGCCATAACTTCGTCGTCATGGTCGATGGCGTGCGCTTGTCGGAAAATGAGTTCGGCGGCTCGGTGCTGTCGACCATTCCGATCGACCTGGTCGAGCGCATCGAGATCATCCGCGGCGGCGCCAGCGTGCTGTTCGGCGAAGGCGCCACCGGCGGCGTGATCCAGGTCGTCACCAAGCGCCCCGCCAAAAACAGCGCGCGCGGCAGCATCCTCGCCGAAGTGGGCCAGTTCCAGGAACGCATGCTGCGCGCTTCCGCCGCGCGCTCCTGGGATGCGTTCTCGCTCGACGCCGCCGTCACCAGGCAGACAAGCGACAACTATCGCCTTCACAACGCCTACGGCCTGCGCTCGGGCAACCTCGGCGCGCAATGGGCCTACAGCGGCGGACGCATCGGCGTGCGCGTCGAGCGCGCGCTGTCGGAAGCCGACTTTGCCGGTCCGCTATCGCTGAGTCAGTTCAACGCCGACCCGCGCCAAACCTTCACCCCGCGCGACAACGATACCGTCCAAGCCAACCGCAGCAGCGCCTTCATCGAGCAGCGTGTCGGCGGCGTCGAGCTGGCGGCCGAACTGTCGCGCCGCAGCAAGCGCGTGGTCTACGATTACTATTTCCCTGACCTGAGCCGCAGCATCTACGACAGCCACCAGACCCAGTTCTCGCCGCGCATGCGCATGCTGGGCCGCTTCGACGGCCTGCTCAACGAACTGGTGGCCGGCATCGACCTGACCCGCTGGGAGCGCGATACCGTCTACAGCTCCTCGCACGCCAACGACCGCCAGAAGTCGGAGGCCCTGTACGTGCGCGACGAATTGAAGTGGAGCGCCGAGCACAATGGCCGCCTGGCGCTGGGCGTGCGCCGCGAGATCTTCGACAAGGATTCGGTCCAGCTGCTGTATGCCGCGCCGGCCGACCATGGCGAGCAGTCGCAGAACGCCTGGGAACTGCAGGGCAGCATGGACGTAGCTCCACTGGTGAACCTGTACGCCAAGGCCGGGCGCAGCTTCCGCGTGCCCAATGTCGACGAAAACGGCTACCGCTCCTCGCCCGGCATGCTGAAGATTCAGACCTCGCGCGATCTGGAATTCGGCGTGACCGCGGGCGATAGCGCGCGCAGCGTCATCGCGCGCCTGTTCCGCCACGCGCTCGACAACGAGATCTTCTTCAACCCGCTGCTCAACGGCGGCTACGGCTTCAACACCAACCTCGATCCGACCAGGCGTGAAGGCTTCGAGCTCGATGCCCAGGGCGCGATCGCCAGCGCCTGGCGCGCCAGCGCTCACTACCAGCACGTCAAGGCGCGTTTCACGGACGGCCAGTACAGCGGCCGCGAGATGGTGCTGGTGCCGAAGGACGTGGCCAGCGCACGCCTGTCCTGGCTGCCGGGCGACGGCCAGAGCGCCGACGTCGGCGTGCAGTTCGTCTCCAGCCAGCGCTATGGCAACGACTTCGTCAACGCCTGCGCCACCCGGGTGCCGTCCTACCACACCTTCGATGCCCGCTACGCGCGCAAACTCGGTGCCTGGGAATTCGCCCTGGCCGGCCTGAACCTGGCTGACAAGCACTACTTCAGCAACGCGTTCGGCTGCGCCGGCGACATCTACCCGAGCGACGCGCGCCAGTTGAAGCTGTCGGCGCGCTACAACTTCTAGCCGCATGCCCCGCCTGCTGCCGCGCATGCTGTTTGCCGTGCTGGCCCTGGCCAGCGGGACGGCGCTGGCCGCCATCACGGTGCTCGACGACAGCGGCCAGCGCGTCACGGTGCCGCGTCCGGTGCAGCGCGTGGTGGCCCTGTCGCCGCACGCGACCGAGCTGCTGTTCGCGGCCGGCGCCGGCAAGCGCGTGGTGGGCGTGGTCAAGTACAGCGACTTTCCGGCTGCCGCCACCGCCTTGCCGCAGGTGGGCGACAGCAACCAGATCGACATCGAGCGCGTGCTCGCGCTCAAGCCGGACCTGCTGGTGGTCTGGCACAGCGGGAACACCGCGCGCCAGCTCGAACAACTGCGCCAGCTGGGCGTGCCGATGTTCCATAGCGAACCGCAGCAACTCGACCAGATCGCCGCCGATATCGGCAAGCTGGGCCAGCTGCTCGGCACCGAGCCGGCCGCCAGCCAGGCCGCCGCCGCGTTTCGCGCCCGCGTGGCCCTGCTGCGCAAGCAATACGCGGCGCGCGCGCCGGTCCGGGTGTTCTACCAGATCTGGGAAAAGCCCCTGTTCACCCTGGGCGGCAGGCAGATCGTCAACGATGTCATCGGCCTGTGCGGCGGCGTCAATATCTTTGCCTCCTCGACCATCAAGGCGCCGCAGGTGTCGGTGGAAGAGGTGCTCGGCCATAATCCCGAAGCCGTGCTCGGCGGCGAACGCCATGACCCGGACGAGCTTGGCGTGACGATGTGGAAACCCTATACCGGCTTGCTGGCGCAGCAGCGCGACAATCTCTACACCCTGCACGGCGACTTGCTGGCCCGGCCCGGGCCGCGCATGGCCGACGGCGCGGCCGAGCTGTGCGAAAAACTGGAACGCGCGCGTCAACGCCGGCCCTGAGCTTGCGTTAAAGGGGGAAGCAATTGCAAAATACAGCCCGGCAACCGGGCTTGCCGCGAAAAAGTGGTAATCTCGCGGTCGTCGTTTAACTCATTTTTGAAGGATACCTATGCGTTCCCTGCGTTTTGTTCTCGCCGCCGCCGGCCTGATCGCCAGCACCGCGTTCGCCTCGCCAACCGCGCCGCAAAGTGGTGCCGAATACATCACGCTGGCCACGCCGCAGCCGGTCCAGGCCGTGGGCAAGAAAATCGAAGTGATCGAATTCTT
>CAMLHI010000300.1 GCA_946479705.1 uncultured Oxalobacteraceae bacterium | reverse complement strand
CCAGACTGGCGCGCGGAAGCGGTAAAATAGCGGGTTCGGCGCTGTGCCGCTGCCCTTGTGTACCCGGATTTCCCATGTTGCGACTGAACGAAGTAAAACTGCCCCTCGAGCATCCCGAACACGCCCTCGCCGACGCCATCCTGGCGCGCCTGGCCATTCCCGCCAGCGCCCTGCTCGGCTACAGCGTGGTCAAGCGCAGCTACGATGCGCGCAAGAAAAGCGCGATCAGCTTCATTTATTCGCTCGACGTCGAGGTGGCCGACGAGGCGGCCGTGCTGGCGCGCGCCCACCACGACGTGCATGTCGGCCCCACGCCGGACACCAGCTACCGCTTCGTGGCCGGCGGCCAGCAAGCCCAGGGACACGACCGCAACGAGCGCCCGATCGTCATCGGCACCGGTCCCTGCGGCCTGTTCGTGGCGCTGATCCTGGCCCAGATGGGCCTGCGTCCGCTGATCCTCGAACGCGGCAAGGTGGTGCGCGAACGCACCGTCGACACCTTCGGCTTCTGGCGCCAGCGCAAGCTCAATCCGGAATCGAATGTGCAGTTCGGCGAAGGCGGGGCCGGCACTTTTTCCGACGGCAAGCTCTACAGCCAGATCAAGGACCCCAGGCATTACGGCCGCAAGGTGCTCACCGAATTCGTCAAGGCCGGCGCGCCCGAGGAAATCCTGTACGTCAGCAAGCCCCACATCGGCACCTTCCGCCTGGTCAAGATGGTCGAGCAGATGCGCGAAACCATCCAGGCCCTGGGCGGCGAATACCGCTTCGATACCAAGGTCGTCGACATCGACGTCGAAGGCACGGGCGAAGCGCGCCAGATCCGCGGCGTGGTGCTGGCCAACGGCGAGCACATCGCCAGCCGCCACGTGGTCATGGCCATCGGCCACAGCGCGCGCGACACCTTCGAGATGCTCTACGAGCGCGGGGTGTACATCGAAGCCAAGCCGTTTTCGGTCGGCTTCCGGGTCGAGCACCCGCAGTCGCTGATCGACGTGTGCCGCTTCGGCCCCTTCGCCGGCAACAAGCTGCTCGGCGCGGCCGACTACAAGCTGGTGCACCACGCTTCCAACGGCCGCTCGGTGTACAGCTTTTGCATGTGCCCCGGCGGCACGGTGGTGGCGGCCGCGTCCGAACCGGGCCGGGTGGTCACCAACGGCATGAGCCAGTATTCGCGCAACGAGCGCAACGCCAACAGCGCCATCGTGGTCGGCATCACGCCGGAAGTGGACTACCCGGGCCACCCGCTGGCCGGCATCGCCCTGCAGCGGCGCCTGGAAGAAGGCGCCTACGCCCTGGGCGGCAGCAACTACAACGCCCCGGCCCAGCTGATGGGCGACTTCGTCCATGGCCGCGCATCGAGCGCGCTGGGCACGGTGCTGCCCTCGTTCAAGCCCGGCATCCACCTGACCGACCTGGCGCCCTCCCTGCCGGACTACGCCATCGCCGCCCTGCGCGAAGCCTTCCCCGCCTTCGACCGCCAGGTCAAGGGCTACTACAAGGAAGACGCCCTGCTCACCGGGGTGGAAACCCGCACTTCCTCGCCGATCCGCATCAAGCGCCGCGACGACACCCTGCAAAGCCTCAACACGCGCGGCCTGTTCCCGGCCGGCGAAGGCGCGGGCTATGCCGGCGGCATCCTGTCGGCGGCGGTGGACGGCATCAAGGTGGCCGAAGCGGTCGCGCTGGCGATGGCCGGCGCCTGATCCGCCGGCCGCCGCGGCGCTGGACAAGCACGTCCGCGATCGGTAAATGTCTGCAAAACACAACACATCGCCCCCCTGATTTATAAAAATTTACAGGGTACAAGCCTTCATCTATATTCTTTACCTACATTTACATCAGGTATATCAAGCGCTTACGGCGCTGGTAGCGCAACCAAACGCATACGAACATTAGTTTGTTCAAATAAACATCTGACATACAATCGGGCGTGTGGATTTCCTTCAAGACAAGATTTTGCGAAGGGTCCGTTCAGCAGGTCAACCGAAAACCCGCCCCTCTGGAGTGTATGTAATGAAAAAGAAATTGATTGCCCAAGCCATCGCAGTGATTGGCGTGGTCGGCTACAGCGCCAGCGTGCTGGCCGCCGACGACGCCCTCACGCCCAAGGTGATCATCACCGGTTCGAACATCAAGCGTACCAATACCGAAGGCTCGTCGGCGGTGCAGACCCTGACCCGCAAGGACATCGCCTCGACCGGCGCGGTCTCGGTGGCCGACCTGATGAGCAAGATCCCCGCGCTCGGCTCGTCCAACCAGGTCGATGCGCGCGACGGCGGCTTTTCCAAGGGCCTGGCCACCGCCTCGATGCGCGGTCTCGGCTCGGCCTCCACGCTGATCCTGCTCAACGGCCGCCGCATCGCCCCGGGCGCCTACGCCGATATAAACTCCGGCCAGTCGACCCAGTACGACCTCAATTCGATCCCGCTGTCGGCCATCGAGCGGGTTGAAATCCTCAAGGATGGCGCCTCGGCCGTGTACGGTTCGGACGCGATCGCCGGCGTGATCAACTTCATCACCAAGAACAACTACCGCGGCGCCGAAGTGGCCCTGAACGCCAGCTCGACCGAGCACGGCAAGTTCGGCCGCAACAACGTCAATGGCCTGATCGGTTTCGGCGACTTCGACAAGGATGGCTACAACGCCTTCGTCGCCATCGACCTGAGCCAGCGCGACCGTGCCTCGATCGCCGACGCCAAGCGCGTGCGCACCGATGAGTACGCCGCCATCTTCGGCCGCCTGAGCAACTTCTACAGCGGCATCAGCAAATACCCGGTGTTCTACAAGGAAGCCACCAAGGGCAGCGGCAGCTTCAACCGCTACGCCGGCGCCGACCTCTCGTGCGACCCGGCCACCATCCGCACCGGCTCGACCGCGCTGGTGCCGATGGTCGCCTCCGACCCGCTGATCAACAACAAGTTCTGCAACTACGACGGCTGGAAGCTGGAAGACGCGCAAGGCAAGGGCGACACCGGCAGCGTGATGGCGCGCGCCGAATTCAAGCTTGGCGACACCACCACCGCGTTTGCCGAAGCTTCCTACAACCGCAACTTCGTCGAATACGCCGGCCCTTCGCGCACCATGAGCGGCCGCTCGCTGGTGACGGTCTTCCCGAAAGCCGGCGCCGGCACCTCGTTCCGCCCGATCCTCGGTGTGGACCACCCGGACAACCCGACCCGCGGCAGCGCCAACCCGGTCCCGGTGGCAGTCGCCTACCGCTTCGAAAACAGCAAGGCAGGCAGCGAAAACACCAACGAAGCGACGCGCGCGCTGGCCGGCCTGAAAGGCTCGAACTTCGGCTGGGACTGGGATACCGGCCTGCTGTACAGCCAATCCAAGCGCTTCCAGCTCACCAACGGTTTGCTGTACAAGCCCGTCGTCGAGCGCCTGTACACGCAAAACATTCCGCTGGCGACCATCGCCGCCGATCCCAACATCACCAAGGACGTCACCCTCGACGGCACCTCCAAGGTCACCCAGTTCGACTTCAAGGGCAGCACCGAGTTCGGCAACCTGGGCGGCGGCGCCATCGGCCTGGCCACGGGTATCGAGCTCAAGCGTGAATCGATGAGCATCGTGCCCGACCAGCTGACCGTCACCGGCCAGATCGTCGGCCTGGCCAACCAGTACTCGGAAGCTGCACGCAAGGTCGGCTCGGCCTTCGTCGAACTGCGCACCCCGTTCACCAAGGCGCTGGAAATGGACTGGGCCGCGCGCTTCGACAAGTACGAAGGCTTCCGCCGCAGCATCACGCCGAAGGTCGGCGCCAAGTGGACCATCAGCCCGGCCCTGGCCCTACGCGGCACCTACTCGACCGGCTTCCGCGCCCCGTCGCTGACCCAAATGGTCAATGGCGGCAGCCAGTTCTTCATCAGCAACTTCGAAGACAAGCTGCGCTGCGACAAGCCGGGCGCCGAATCGCTCGACTGCTTGAAGAGCCTGTCGGGCACCGCCACTTCGAACAAGGAACTGGAACCGGAAAAAGCCAAGAGCTTCACCCTCGGCCTGGTGGCCTCGCCGCTGTCCAACATCGACGTGCTGGTGGACTACTATCACATCCGCAAGGACAAGGAAGT
>CAMLHI010000299.1 GCA_946479705.1 uncultured Oxalobacteraceae bacterium | reverse complement strand
TGCAGCCGACCCGCGCGCAGGTGGTGCCGTAGGGGCCGCCCTCGATGGTCACCACCCGCTTGCCCTGCGCCCTGGCGGCGCGGTAGGCGGTCAGGCCGGCCGTCCCGGTACCGATCACGGCCACATCCACGGTGAGCTTGTTCATGGTTTTTCCGAGCGCGTTGAGGGATTGCCAGTGTAGCGAAAATCCGGCGCCGGCGCGTCAGGGCCGGTCGGGCAGGTGGGCCGCCACCTGCTCGACCGTGGCGTGGGCGGTGAGCGCGTGCACCACCTCGGGCAGCGGCTCGGCGTAATACCCCGGCAGGTCGCGCTCGTGTTGGTCCTGCAGGGCAAAGGCCAGCCGTTCGAGCGGCGGCGCGAACTGCGCATCGACGCCGGGCTTGTTGCCGCGCGCATCGATGCGGTACCAGCCGTGCCCGTCCAGCCAGACCGCGTTCAGCCCGTGCAGGCAGTAGGGCGGCCCGCTATCGCCCTGCGACAGGCGCTGGTAGCACAGCGCCGCGGGAATGCCGTTGGCGCGCAGCAGCGCGGCCAGCAGGTGGCTTTTGGCGTAGCAGTAGCCGGTGCCGTGCTCCAGCACCTCGGACGCCTTGCAGGTGACCGGATTGAGGCGGTGGTCCCAGCTGTGCTTGATGTGGTCGCGCACGAATTCGAAGCAGGCCCTGGCCACTGCGTCTGGTGTGCTGGCGCCCTCGGCCAGTTCGGCCGCCTTGCGCGCCACCGCCGGATGGCCGCCATCGATGTAGGTGCTGAAACGCAGGTAATCGTCCATGGTGCGTACGGTCGAGTTAAAGGATGGTCAATATAGCCCAAGAGCGCAGGGGACGGAACTGCCAAGCCGTTTGCGTCACCTAGATATATGCATGACCGATCGATGATCGCTGCGCTATCCATTGCTAGTGGAAAAAATGAAACCAAACATCTTCAAGACCCCCTTCTCACCCTTCCAATCCTCGCCGGCTCGTGAGGCGGGGCCATCCCAACGTAGCCATGAAGCGGGTGGGGCGAGTTCCACGGATAAATCCGACAAGCCGGCCAGCCGCTTTAAAACGCCTGGGAGTCCCTCAAGGCTGGCAGCTGGATTCAATAAGCTATTCGGCAATACCGACGAGGCAAAGGAGCAACTCAAGGAAACCGCCAACGAAATACTGAATCGGGTGGAACATTACGTGGGAAAGCCGGGGAGTCTGGATGAAAAGACAAAGAAGAAACTGAATTCTTCATTGCGTAACGCATTGACAGCCGACGAGCTGGGAATGCTTGGGAAAACTTTACGTAATGCAGGTAGAAACATACCGAGAACGGGAACCATGGCGCACGAATTAAGCGCGATGACGAAAAACCTTATCTCGGGAAGGGTAGACAAGAACCAGTTCATGAGCAAGGTGAGCGATGCGTCCCAGAAGTTGGAGCAGCTGGCGAAGGAAAGGGCTGCATATCACGTGGCGAACCACGCGGTAACGGACAAATTGGGGACCTTGTACGCATCCGACCCAGGTAAGCATGCGGAGGCGTTCGCTCAATATAGTGCATTTATGAGCGTAGAGTCGTATCCCGAGCGCACGAAGCACCTGAAGAATCTGGATGCTCATCTGGAATCTGTATTGGACAGTCTCAGAACGCCGCTGGAGAAGGCGGAGCGCGCGGTGCGTACCGAACTGGAGTCCTTACAGGCAAGCAAACAAAAGCGCACGTACGAAGTGGCGGATGAAAAATATAAAGCCGTCATGAGCTTGGCCTCGCCAGAAGCACGCCAAGCCAAACTGGAAGAGTTTGCCCGCGTGCTGAAATCGGTAAATGCGTGGGTGAGAGAATCTCCAGATGTAAGTTGCTTCGATTACGTGGATAGGTTCAATCCGTTTCCTTCACGACCATCGCGGGATCAAGCTCCACCGCGCTCCGGACCGCCGCCGCAACGGCGGCAAGCCGCGACGCGGCCTAGGCCCCAGGCCATGCCTGAAGCGGCATCGACCTCCGCTCCCAAGGCGGCCTACTGGACCGGGTCGGTCGCCTATGGCGGCCCCAAGCTATCGATGAAAAAATTCATTCCCGGGACACGGGAACTTGCCCGTTTCGGTCCGGCGGAAGGGCGCGAGCATGCCAGTGCGCTGATGAAAAACCTCAGCGCTGACCAGCTAAAAGAATTGCATAGCGATCTCCTGGCGCTGTCGAACACCGCCACCGACGATATGAAGAATGCTTTCGATAAAAAGTATAAAAATGTATTCGATAATAAGTTCGACGACAATCCCGTGGCGTTCGGGGTGTTAGGCAAGGCGGGGCTGAGCGGCTGTGGAGGGGATGCGAAACAGTCGAGCTTCTGGAGCGTGCCGTCGAGCCATACGCCGCAAAGTTGACCATTTTTAAATCAAGCCGCGCAAACGATCATGACAAACACAAACGATGAAATCCTGCTGCAACTGGAAGGGCTGCTCAAGGATGCAGCGCTGCGATTGAAGAAACTTCGCAAGGACGACATCCCCGACGCACCCGTTGCCGGCGGCCAGGAAATATCGTTCCGCAGCCTGCAGATGCGCGGCAAGTCAGCGCCAATGGAACAGCGGATGCTGGAAGAACTGGTTCTCGCTGCCTATTACAACGCCAACAATCCCGACTGGGACCCGGCGCGGCCAGAAACCTACTGGACCGAGCTGGCCGAGGACGATCCGCTGCATCAGTTGTTGAACGCATAAACCGGTCCGTAAGGCAGCTCAGATATCCAGCGGATCGACTTCCAGCGACCACTTGACCCGGCTCTTCATCTCGCGAAGGCGCGCCAGCCACTCCTTGAGGAAGGCTTGCAGCGCCGGGCGCGACGCGCTTTCGACCAGCAGCTGGGCGCGGTCCACATTGTGCACGCGCGTCATCGTCATCGGGATCGGATCGTTGATGGTGATCCCATCCTGGGTAATGCAGTCGCGCGCCGCTTCCAGGAATTCGATGGCGATGGCCAGCTCGCGCGCCTCGGCGCGCAGCAGCGCCTGGTACATATACGGCGGCAGGCCGGCCTGGCGACGCTCGGCCAGCAGCGCGCTGGCGAAGCTGTCGTAGTCGTGGCGCGCCAGCGCCGCGTACAGCGGGTGGGCCACGTAGCGCGACTGGATCAGCACTTCGCTGACGCTGCCGCCCTCGTTGCGCGCGGCGCGGCCGGCCCGTCCCGCCACCTGCATCAGCTGGGCGAAAAGGCGTTCGCTGGCGCGGTAGTCCTGCGAGAACAGCGCGGTGTCGGGGTTGAGGATGCCCACCAGCGTGAGCTTCTTGAAGTCGTGGCCCTTGGCGACCATCTGGGTGCCGATCAGGATATCGACTTCGCCCCGGTGCACCGTGTCGAAGGCCGCCTGCGCGCTGCCTTTGAGGCGCGTGGAGTCGGCATCGATGCGCAGGATGCGCGCTTGCGGGAACAGCTGCTGCAAGCCTTCCTCGACGCGCTGGGTGCCGCGTCCGAGCGGCTGCAGGTCGACGTTGCCGCAGGTCGGGCAGTGGCGCGGGATGCGCATTTCCAGGCTGCAGTGGTGGCAGCGCAGCCGGTGCTCGGGCTTGTGCAGCACCATGAAGGAGGTGCAGCGGGTGCAGTCGCTGATCCAGCCGCAGGCTTCGCAGCAGATCACCGGCGCATAGCCGCGCCGGTTCAAAAACAGCAGCGACTGTTCGCCGCGTTCGAGGCGCTGGCGCAGCGCCGCCACCAGATGCGAGGTCAGGCCGTCGACCGGCTTGTCGCGCTCCATGTCGAGCAGCTTCACGCGCGGCAGCACGGCATCCTTGACGGCGCGCTCGCGCAGTTCGAGCTTGCGGTAGCGGCCCGAGCCCGCGTGGTGCCAGGTTTCCAGCGAGGGCGTGGCCGATCCCAGCACCACCGCGATGCCGAGCTGGCGCGCGCGCCACACGGCCAGGTCGCGCGCCGAATAGCGCAAGCCTTCCTGCTGCTTGTACGAAGGATCGTGCTCCTCATCGATGACGATCAGCTTCAGGTTTGGCAGCGAGGCCAGGATCGCCAGCCGGGTACCCAGCACGATACGCGCCTGGCCCTGGTGCGCGGCCAGCCAGTGCAGGCTGCGTTCGCCCTCCGACAGGCTGCTGTGCA
>CAMLHI010000298.1 GCA_946479705.1 uncultured Oxalobacteraceae bacterium | reverse complement strand
CGCGCGCAAGCCGGATCGACCGCGAGTGTAGGCGTGGCTGGCGAATCTGTCAATTCATATCTTATGTCTTATATAAGACACATAACATCAGATGATAATTACTGGACTGCATCAGTGATTTGTGGTGAAATCGCGGTCTATGAATCCAGTGCCGTCTAATCCGAATAACAATGGTACACCCGCCAATGGCAGCGGTGGCGCCAGCGCTGGAAATACCAATGCGGGGGGCAACGCCTCGCCCACCTTCAGTCCGCTGTACCAGCAGATCAAGGCGCTGATCACCCAGAGCCTGCAGTCGGGCGAGTGGAAGCCGGGCGAACTGATCCCCAGCGAGGTCGAACTGGCCGGGCGTTTCAAGGTCAGCCAGGGCACGGTGCGCAAGGCCATCGATGAACTGGCGGCGGAAAACCTGGTCATGCGGCGCCAGGGCAAGGGCACTTTCGTGTCCACCCATCACGAGGCGCGCGCCCACTTCCGCTTCCTGCGCCTGATGCCCGACGAGGGCCTGCCGCACCAGCCCGATTCCCAGATCATCGAAGTCAAGCGCATGCGCGCGCCGGCCGAAGTGGCGCGCCTGCTGGAACTGAAGTCCGGCGATGCGGTCGTGTACATCAAGCGCGTGCTGTCCTTCGCCGGCGTGCCGGCCATCGTGGAAGAAATGTGGCTGCCCGGCCTGCTGTTCAAGGGCCTGACCTCGGAACGCCTGGTCGAATACAAGGGGCCGATGTACGGCCTGTTCGAATCCGAATTCGGCACCCGCATGATCCGCGCCAGCGAAAAGATCCGCGCGCTGGCGGCCGACGCCGGCGCCGCCCAGTTCCTGCGCGTGCCCGAGGGCACCCCGCTGCTGTGCGCCGAACGGGTGTCCTACACCTACGGCGACAAGGCGGTCGAACTGCGCCGCGGCCTGTACTTGACGAGCCATCATCATTATCAAAATGACTTGTCCTGAAGCCAGTTTATTCGGGCGTTTGGGCGCTAGCAAGAAACCAACGAGGGGCAGCGCGAAGCATGCATAGCGATTAAAATAGCTGTTGTTCGCGAGAAAGCACGAAGAAAATACCAATACGCGCGGTTTGGTTCTCCATGTCCAATTTGATATTGGTGCATTGCGGAAAAATGGGCGAAAATCGCGGGTTCACAATTCAGTTTGATCAAAGGGAGGTTCTGTATGTCCGAAGCCGTGAAAGAGGGAGCACGAAGAGAGCGGCCCGAATTCCGTAATATTCATATTACGCAGTTGCCGAATTACCGGCTGCCGCCAGCTGGCTGGGTCTCGATCCTGCACCGCGTCAGCGGCGCCGGTCTGTTCCTGCTGCTGCCGTTCTTGCTGTATCTGTTCGAGCTGTCGATCCGTTCGGAAATGTCGTTTGCATACTTCCGCGGCGTGCTCAGCCATCCGCTGGTCAAAGTCATCCTGCTCGGCCTGATCTGGGCCTACTTCCAGCACTTCTGCGCCGGCGTGCGCCACCTGTTCATGGACGTGCACGTGGCGATCGAAAAGGATTCCTCGCGCCAGAGCGCCATCACGGTGCTGGTGGTGAGCCTGCTGCTGACCGCCCTGGCTGGTCTGAAATTGTTTGGAGTATTCTGATGGCAAAAAATAACGTTGGACCGAAGCGCCTCGTCGTCGGCGCCCACTACGGCCTGCGCGACTGGATGGCCCAGCGCGTGACCGCGATCCTGATGGTGGTCTACACCCTCACGCTGCTGGTCTCCTTCCTTACCGGCAGCAACTTCACCTATGAAGGCTGGGCCGGCCTGTTCGCCAAGCAGTGGTTCAAACTGTTCAGCCTGGTGACCTTCTTCGGCCTGTACTACCACGCCTGGGTCGGCATGCGCGACATCTGGATGGATTACGTCAAGCCGGTCGGCATCCGCCTGGGCCTGCAAATCCTCACCATTTTCTGGCTGATTGGCTGTGCTGCCTGGACCGTTCAAATTCTCTGGAGTGTGTAATCGTGGCAGCCATTAAAACTGCAATCCCTACCCGCCGCTTCGACGCGGTCATCGTCGGCGCCGGCGGCTCCGGCATGCGTGCCTCCCTGCAACTGGCCGAAGCCGGCCTGAACGTGGCGGTGCTGTCCAAGGTCTTCCCGACCCGTTCCCACACTGTGGCCGCGCAAGGCGGCATCGGCGCTTCGCTGGGCAATATGAGCGAGGACGACTGGTACTGGCATATGTTCGACACCGTCAAGGGTGGCGACTACCTGGGCGACCAGGATGCGATCGAATTCATGTGCCGCGAAGCACCGAAGGTCGTGTACGAGCTGGAACACTTCGGCATGCCGTTCGACCGCAATCCGGACGGTACGATTTACCAGCGTCCATTCGGCGGCCACACCGCCAACTTCGGCGAGAAGCCGGTCCAGCGCGCCTGCGCCGCGGCCGACCGCACCGGCCACGCCCTGCTGCACACCCTGTACCAGCGCAACGTGCGCGCCCGCACCCACTTCTTCGTCGAGTGGATGGCCATCGACCTGATCCGTGACGCCGAAGGCGACGTGGTCGGCGTGGTGGCCCTGGAAATGGAAACCGGCGAGACCATGATCCTCGAAGCGAAGACCACCATCTTCGCCACCGGCGGCGCCGGCCGCATCTTCGCCGCTTCCACCAACGCCTTCATCAACACCGGCGACGGCATGGGCATGGCGGCACGCGCCGGCCTGCCGCTGCAGGACATGGAATTCTGGCAGTTCCACCCGACCGGCGTGTCCGGCGCGGGCGTGCTGATCACCGAAGGGGTGCGCGGCGAAGGCGGTATCCTGATCAACAGCAACGGCGAGCGCTTCATGGAACGCTATGCGCCGACCCTGAAGGATCTGGCCCCGCGCGACTTCGTGTCGCGTTCGATGGACCAGGAAATCAAGGAAGGCCGCGGCTGCGGTCCGAACAAGGACCACGTGCTGCTGGACCTGCGCCACATCGGTGCCGAGACCATCGCCAAGCGCCTGCCGTCGATCCTGGAAATCGGCCACAAGTTCGCCAACGTCGACGCCACCAAGGAACCGATTCCTGTCGTGCCGACGATTCACTACCAGATGGGCGGTATCCCGACCAATATCCACGGCCAGGTCGTCGCTCCCAAGAACGGCAATCCTGTTGCGGTCGTGGGCGGCCTGTATGCGATCGGCGAATGCGCCTGCGTGTCGGTGCACGGCGCCAACCGCCTGGGCACCAACTCGCTGCTCGACCTGGTGGTGTTCGGCCGCGCGGCCGGCAACCACGTGGTCGCGTCCAACCTCAAGCAGAAGGAAAACAAGCCGCTGCCGAAGGATGCCGCCGACTACGCCATGGACCGCCTGAACCGTCTGGAAACCTCGACCGGTTCGGAAAAAGTGCAGGGCGTCGCCAACGACATCCGCGCCACGATGCAAAAGTACTGCGGCGTGTTCCGTACCGACGCTCTGCTCGAGCAAGGTTTGAAGGAAATCCTGGTCCTCGACGAGCGCCGCAAGCACGTCTCGTTCAAGGACAAGTCGAAGGTGTTCAACACCGCCCGCGTGGAAGCGCTGGAGCTGGACAACCTGATCGAAACGGCCAAGGCCACCATCACGTCGGCAGTGGCGCGCAAGGAATCGCGCGGCGCCCACGCGCACAGCGATTTCCCGCAGCGCGACGACGAGAACTGGATGAAGCACACCTTGTGGTTCTCGGAAGGCAACCGCCTCGAGTACAAGCCTGTGATCACCAAGCCATTGACGGTCGATACCTTCAAACCGAAACCACGTACTTTCTAAGGCCTCACCATGCCACGCACCGTAAAACTCTCGATCTACCGTTACGATCCGGATCGTGACGCCAAGCCGTACATGCAGGATGTGACGGTTGAATTGCAGGACACCGACAAGATGCTGCTCGACGCCCTGCAGCGCATCAAGTCCGACGTCGACGACACCCTGTCGCTGCGCCGCTCGTGCCGTGAAGGCGTGTGCGGTTCGGACGCCATGAACATCAACGGCAAGAACGGCTTGGCCTGCACCACCAACCTGAACGAGCTGACCCAGCCGATCGTGCTGCGTCCGCTGGCGGGCTTGCCGGTGATCCGCGACCTGATCGTCGACATGACCCAGTTCTTCAAGCAGT
>CAMLHI010000297.1 GCA_946479705.1 uncultured Oxalobacteraceae bacterium | reverse complement strand
CGTCCGTTGCCATCAACTCCCCGCCGTGAAGTTCGAGACTAAATGCCTGCAACATGTCGTCCAACGATTTCATTTTTTCCGTGATCTCGATCGTGATGCGTCCCGGTTCCGCGAAGATGCGAACAGGGGTTCCTTCAGCAACTCCGGCCGTCTTCGCCACCGCCTTATTGAGGCGAACTGCAAGACCGTTCCCCCATTGATTGATTGAACTATCCACAAATGGTGCTGACATGCTGTTCACCTTCGACCTGGCCATCGTAGACACACCGTATCAACGTTAAGACCTCGTGTCAACCGTGTCGATACACTCTTGCGCCACCGGATTCCAGGCGCCAGCCCGGATCAAATCGCGCGCGTGTCCGCGCCACGTACAATCGATGCCATATCGACCACGGAGCGCACGGATGCACCATAACCTCAGCCTGATCACCACCATCGCCGCCGCGCTCGGCTTCGGCCTGCTGTTCGGCATGCTGGCCCTGCGCCTGCGCCTGCCCGCGCTGGTCGGCTACCTGGCCGCCGGCATCCTGATCGGCCCGGCCACGCCCGGCTTCGTGGCCGACGTGGCCTTGGCCGGCCAGCTGGCGGAGATCGGCGTCATGCTGCTCATGTTCGGCGTCGGCCTGCATTTTTCCATCGACGACCTGATCGAGGTGCGCGCCATCGCCCTGCCCGGCGCCGTGCTGCAGATCGGCGTGGCCACGCTGATGGGCATGGGCCTGGCCCACTTGTGGGGCTGGTCGCTCGGCGCCGGGCTGGTGTTCGGGCTGGCGCTGTCGGTGGCCAGCACGGTGGTGCTGCTGCGCGCGCTGGACGAACGCGGCGCGCTCGGCTCGCTCAACGGCCGTATCGCGGTCGGCTGGCTGGTGGTCGAAGACCTTGTCACCGTGCTGATGCTGGTGCTGCTGCCGGCGCTGGCGCCAGCCCTGGGCGGCAAGGGCGAGAGCGGCGGCAACTTCTGGCTGTCGCCGGCCATCACGCTCGGCCAGGTAGGAGCCTTCGTGGCCATCATGCTGGTGGGCGGCCGCAAGGTCCTGCCATGGGCGCTGTGGCGGGTGGCGCGCACCGGCTCGCGCGAGCTGTTCACCCTGGCCGTGATCGCCAGCGCGGTCGGCATCGCCTACGGTTCGTCCGAATTGTTCGGGGTGTCGTTCGCGCTGGGCGCCTTCTTTGCCGGCATGGTGCTGCGCGAGTCGCCGCTGGCCCACCGCGCCGCCGAAGAATCGCTGCCGCTGCGCGATGCATTCTCGGTACTGTTCTTCGTCTCGGTGGGCATGCTGTTCGACCCGCGCATCCTGCTCGACAGCCCGGGCCGCGTGCTGATGGTCACCGGCGTGATCATGTTCGGCAAGTCGCTGGCGGCCTTCGTGCTGGTGCTGGCCCTGCGCTACCCGATCAAGACCGCCGCCACGGTCTCGGCCAGCCTGGCCCAGATCGGCGAATTCTCCTTCATCCTGGCCGCCATGGGCATGTCGCTGGGCTTGCTGCCGGCCCAGGGCCAGAACCTGATCCTGGCCGGCGCCATCATTTCCATCGCCTTCAATCCGCTGCTGTTCAGGGCGGTCGAGCCGCTGCAGAAGTGGCTCAGCGCCAGTCCCGAGCTGGCGCGCCGGCTGGCCCAGCCGCTCGACCCGCTGGCCGAGCTGCCCGCCAGCGTGCCGCATGAGCAGCTGAGTGGGCAAGTGGTGCTGGTCGGCTATGGCCGGGTCGGGCGCATGATCGCCAGCCAGCTCGAACAGCGCGGCATTCATTATGTGGTGGCCGAACAGAACCGCGAGTATGTGGACCAGTTGCGCAAGCGCGGCGTGGCGGCCGTGGCCGGCAATGCGGCCGAACCCTCGGTGCTGATCCAGGCGCATATCGCCAACGCCACGGTATTGGCGATCGCCACCCCGGACAGCGTCGACGTGCGCGCCATGGCCGAAACGGCGCGCGCCCTCAATCCGGCCATCCGCATCCTGGTGCGCACCCACAGCGCCCAGGATGCCGACTTGCTGCGCGGCGATACGGGTGCGGCGGTGTTTTACGGCGAACAGGAGCTTGCGCGCAACATGACGGCGCATATTCTCGCGCAGCTGGTACCGGTCCACGCTGAAAATCACTAAGAAAAGCCACGCGCCGGTTTGCCGCGGGGGCAGAACCCTCTAAAATGCGTTGATGTAGAGAACTACTTTCAATTCTTGCCCACCGGGACCCCATGTTGACCGACACCCTTTTCTTCGCCGCCCCAGGCGCCTTGATCCCGACGCTGGCGGCCGCGCTGTTCGGCCTCTTGATCGGCAGCTTCCTCAACGTGGTGATCCACCGCCTGCCCAAGATGATGGAGCGCGACGAGGAAAACTATATCGCCCACAAGCAGGGCAAGGACTTGCCGCACCAGGACAGCTACAACCTGATGGTGCCGCGCTCGGCCTGTCCGCATTGCGGGCACCAGATCACGGCGCTGGAAAACATCCCCGTCATCAGCTGGCTGGCCCTGCGCGGCAAGTGCAGCGACTGCAAGGCGCCGATCTCGGCGCGCTACCCGGCGGTCGAACTGCTCACCGGCGCGCTGGTGGCGCTCATGGTGTGGAAGTTCGGCAGCGGCGTGGCCGGCATGGCTGCCGCCGTGTTCGCCATCGCGCTGGTGGCGATGACCTTCATCGACTTCGACACCCAGTACCTGCCGGACGACCTGACCTATCCCCTGCTCTGGCTGGGCCTGCTGCTCAATGTGAACGCCACCTTCGTGCCGCTGCAGGAGGCCGTCATCGGCGCGGCCGCCGGCTATCTGGCGCTGTGGTCGGTGTACTGGCTGTTCAAGCTGGTCATGAAGAAGGAAGGCATGGGCTATGGCGACTTCAAGCTGCTGGCCGCGCTGGGCGCGTGGATGGGCTGGACCATGCTGCCGACCGTCATCCTGCTGTCCTCGGTGGTCGGCTCGGTGGTGGGCCTGACCCTGATGGCCACCGGCCGCCACCAGCGCGGCACCCACATTCCCTTCGGCCCCTACCTGGCCGGCGCTGGCCTGATCGCCCTGCTGTACGGCCATGAGCTGGGCGCCTGGACCCAGGCGCTGGTGACTTCGCTGCTGCACTAAAGCCATGCGCCGCTTTACCGTGGGACTCACCGGAGGCATCGGCTGCGGCAAGACCACGGTGGCGGACCGCTTTGCCGAACTGGGCGCGGCCATTGTCGACACCGACCGCATCGCCCATTCCCTGACCGCCCCGCGCGGCCCGGCCATGCCGGAGATCGTGCAAGCCTTCGGGCCGGAGTATGCCGGCCCCGACGGCGCGCTCGACCGCGCCCGCATGCGCGCGCTGGTGTTTGCCGATCCGCTGGCCAAGGCGCGCCTGGAAGCGATCCTGCATCCGCGCATCCGCGCATCGGCGGAGGCGGCCGCGCTGGCCGCGCCGGGTCCTTATGTCATCATGGTGGTGCCGCTGCTGATCGAGTCCGGCAACTGGCGCGCGCGGGTGACGCGGGTGCTGGCCATCGATTGCAGCGAGACGACGCAAGTGCAGCGCGTGATGGCGCGGAATGGCTTATCAGAACAACAAGTCAGGGCCATCATGGCCACCCAGGCCACGCGCGTCGAACGCCTGGCCGAGGCCGACGATGTGATCGTCAATGAGGGGGGAATCGAGGACTTGCTGCCCCAGATTGCTGGGATGCACGAACAATATTTGGACTTTTCCGGGAGAATGGCACGATTACCAAGTGAGCGTTTGTAATTTTGCCTCGCTTGGTTCAGAATCACGGGATTCTCCGCCAGTCAACATTAAAGGGATGTCATTTTGATCGTCTACGAATACCCTTTCAACGAGCGCATACGCACGTTGTTGCGGCTGGAGGACCTGTATGAGAAGTTCAAGTTCTTTGTTCAACAAGAACATGCGATGCAGCACCACGTTGCGCTGGCCACCATCTTCGACATGCTCGAAGTGGCCGGGCGCGCCGACCTGAAGTCCGACCTGCTGCAGGAGCTGGAGCGCCAGAAGCAAAGCCTGCTGAGCTACCGTTCCAATCCCAACGTGGCCGCCGAGATGCTCGATGCGGTGCTGGCCGAAGTGGAAACCGTCAGCAGCGCGCTGGTCGCCGCGCAAGGCAAGACCGGCCAGAACGTGCGCGA
>CAMLHI010000296.1 GCA_946479705.1 uncultured Oxalobacteraceae bacterium | reverse complement strand
GCTTTCGCCCAGGTCGATGTCAACAAGGCCGATGCCGCCGCGCTCGATTCCGTCAAGGGCATCGGTCCCAAGATGTCCCAGGCCATCCTTACCGAGCGCGGCAAAGGCGAATTCAAGGACTGGAACGACCTGCAGACGCGGGTGAAGGGCGTGGGTGAAAAGAATGCCGTCAAGCTGTCGGCGGCCGGCCTGACCGTGGGCGGCAGGAGCAAGGATGGCAGCGCGGCGGCAGCGCCGGCCAAGGCCGCCGCCGCACCCAAGCCGGCCGCCAAGCCGGCGCCGGGCAAGGCGGCTGCGCCGGCGCGCATGTAGGACAATCGCGCAGCGGCGCGCTCCCGGTCATTTCGCCGGCTTGCGCAAGGGCAATCGCGCGCCGCTGACGCCCGACAGTGGCGTTACTTGCATACCACCGTGGCCGTCAGGTTCATTTCCGGCTTCGTGGTCTTGGTCGTGATGGTGCAGCTCGTGGCTTTGTCGTCCAGCCGCTTAGCCAGTCTCATTCCACCGTAGCCGCACCATACCCACCGCTGGCCGTCGCCCTTGGTGAATTCAAACCTCTGTATGCCTTTGGCTTCCTTATCCGGCATCAGATACGTTTCCGTTTCCGGCGCTCCTGACATCATCCCAGCGCCTTTTAGGTGCTGCTGTTCCGGGGCTGTCACCCAACCCACTACGGGCGTTCCCGGTCTCAGTACGTCATCTTTGAGAATGCCCGGACACTCTGCCGTCATATCACCGGCAAACGCCGTAGAGGCGGCCCAGAACGCTCCAGAGAAGCTTAGCAAGGAAAGTAGGCGCATCATCTCTCAATCACTGAAAAGGCTAACGGGTTGCGGCTACGATTGGGCCAAGTTCCATCCGGGCGCTGGTCATGCTCTCTTGGCACTTCCATATGCCGGTACAGCACCACCAGCGAGGCGTGGTACTGTTCCACCACCCATATGCCGGCCCCGGCATGAGCGACGAATATAGCAGCATGCTGGCCTGTTTTCGCTCTCGGAAACCTGCCGTCAGGCCCAAACGTGGCTATGGCTGTCCCGCGTGCCAGTCCGGGCGACTCCTTCACCGATGCGCCACGTTTCCAAGTTTGGGTGCTGATGCCAATCAGACCGGGAACCAGGGCTTTGATGAGGTCCGTGCACTCGCCAGTAGCGAAGAGGGCATGGCCCTTCAGGGCGCGCAAGTCTCCGGGGTATCGAAACGGCATGGCATGCCCCTTCTGGAATTCTGGAAGAGCATCTTGGACAGACCCTGCGTTCGCCGTATCCATGACGGACGTATCCGTACAGCTGCGTGTGACGTCCGTTCGCAGTCGGGGCAGATCGGGTGGCGTGATCTTCGCGGGAATCTCGGATGCCGGCCAGCGGTACGTAGCCGTGTGCAGTCGAGAACTGGTCCCCGATTCCAGCGTGGTCGACAAGGGACAGCGCTGGAAGGTTCGGGGCGCCACGATGCTGCGCGAGTCGCTGGTGAATGGTTACCGCACCAATGAAACGCAGATCGAGGCAATCATCGCCGAACTGCTGTGGCCCACGGGGCGAAATCTCATCGGGTGGATAGCGCAGTGCCTGGACTGCCCCGGCATCGGCCAGGTCAAGGCCGGCAAACTGTACGACCGGTTCGGCCCGGAACTGGCAAACATCATCGCCAACCGGGACATTGCCGCGCTGGAGACGATCCTTGGCGCCGATGCCGCAGCTCTGCTGTGTGATGCATTCACCAAGCACCGGATCTCCGACACTCTGCTGTGGCTAGACCGGATGGGGATACGGCGGAGAGTCGGCCAAAAGATAGCCGACCACTACAAGGAACACGCCCGCGCCAAGATCGAGGCCAATCCCTATGTGCTGATCCCATTCGAGACGGAGTGGTCTGTTATCGACAAACTGGCGCGCACGCGCTTTGATGTTCGGCCGGACGATCCGCGCCGCCTAGCTGCAGCCGTCGAGGAATCCTTGTATCGGGGATATCGAGACGGGCACACCTGTCTGCCGGACTACGCCGTGCGCGCCGCCCTTGCAACGCTGCTGCGATCAAGCCAGCTCTCCGCCATGGCATTGGCGAACGACACCGTCAGTACCCAGTATCGACGGGTCGGTGCCTACCTGCAGGCCACCGGCGCCTACCTCATCGAGCAATATCTGGCACGGCGGCTGGAAGATATCGCCGCAGGCCGGGACGCGGACGGACAGGCGTGCCTGTACGCGACGGCCATGCCAGCCGGACAAGCGGTCGCCGCAGCGCTCGCGGACCACGAGCGCCAGCGGTCGCAGCCCCTCGCGCCCGCGCAGCGCGCTGCCGTGCTCACCTGCATAGGATCGCGACTTAGCTTGATCCTGGGCGGCGCCGGCACCGGCAAGACGACTGTGCTCATGGCGCTGTATGCGACCCTCGAACAGGTCCAGCCAGGCGTGGAGATCCATCAACTCGCGCTGGCCGGCAAGGCTGCGCAACGCATGGCCGAGCTCAGTGGCCGTGACGCGATGACCATCGCCGCATTTTTGGCGCGCACTAACGCTGGCGAGATCCCGCCCGGAACGATGGTCGTCGTCGACGAAGCCAGCATGGTGGACGTGATTCTGATGTACCGGCTGTTGCGCCACCTGCCACCGGATATACGCTTGGTCTTGGTGGGCGACCCGGCTCAGTTGCCGCCGATCAGTCCCGGGCTGGTCCTGCACGCGCTGGCCGGCGTAGCCACTATCGCTCAAGTGGAACTGACTGTTGTGCAGCGCCAGAGCACCGCCAGCGGTATCCCGCAGGTTGCAGCAGCCATCCGTGTGCATCAGCGACCGCAATGCCCTGCGTACCGCGGCAAGGATGCTGGCGTGTCGTTCGTGTCTTGTTCACCAGCAGAAATAGACAACACCGTGCGTCGCGTTTACTCCGAGCTGGGTGGCGCCGGTTCGGATTTCCGAGTCCAGATACTGTGCGTCACGAATGCAGGAACCGGCGGGATCGACGGGTTGAACAGGTCCATGCATGAGCGCTACCGGCGCGGCGCCGAACCCGTTTTATTTCACGACGACGAATTTGGCCAGGTGGGCGCCGCGACCTTGGACAGGGTGCTCATCAAGGTCGGCGATCTGGTTGTTTTTACCGTCAATGACTACGAACTGGACCTGCGCAATGGTTCGCTTGGCCGGATCGTCGCGGCCCTGCCGGCCGGCGCGGCCGGCGACCCGTGCTGCGTATGCGATTTCGATGGCATTCCCCGTCGGCTCACGACGGCGCAGGCACAGGCACTCAAGCACGCCTACGCGATTACCGTGCATAAGAGTCAGGGTAGTCAGTTCGAGCGGGTGATCGTGCCGATCCGGCGCACCCGGCTGCTTGATCAGGCGCTGGTCTACACGGCCGTCACGCGCGCTGTCGAGCAGGTCGTGCTGGTGGGCGACGAGGAAGCGGTGATGGCAGCAATACGGGCACCTGCATCGGCGACTGGCCGCCACGTCACACTGCGCACGTTGATGACGGCGGCGTGGCCTGGATGAGCGCCGGCGGCGGCAGCGAATGATATTGCGTGCTTTCGGGAAGTGGTGGGTTATAGTTTGAAGGCAAAATACTGATCAGACGAAATACATAAATTGGGGAAAGGGCAGATATGGGAAAGGGCAGGCTTGAGGCTTTCAGCGATGGCGTAATCGCAATCATAATCACAATCATGGTGCTCGAACTAAAAGTCCCTCATGGCGATACTTTTGATGCCTTGCTTCCTCTTGCGCCGGTTCTGATCAGCTATGTGCTCAGCTTCATCTACGTCGGAATTTATTGGAGCAATCATCATCATTTACTTCACGCCGTCGGTCAGGTTAGTGGTGGGGTGCTCTGGGCGAACCTGCACCTGCTGTTCTGGCTTTCGCTGATTCCTTTCGTCACTGGTTGGATGGGCGAGAACCACTTTGGCTCGATCCCCGTTGCTGCATATGGCGTGGTCCTTTTCATGTCAGCCGTCGCCTATACGCTACTTGTCCGTTGCCTGATAAGTCAACGCGGCGAGAACACGGCGCTTGCCGAGGCAATTGGATCGGACAGGAAGGGATGGATATCGTTAATGCTATATCCCGCCAGGGCGATTGCATGAAGGTACGGTCGCCTCGATGAGCGATAGTCGAAAATAT
>CAMLHI010000295.1 GCA_946479705.1 uncultured Oxalobacteraceae bacterium | reverse complement strand
TGTCGAGTGCGAGGGTGATGGGCGTCAGGTCGGGACCGCTGGCCAGGACCTCGTCGATATCATCGATGTCGTCGATGTCATCGACGAGCAGTGGATCGGAGGGGTGTTCCGCCTGGTTAGGCGTTCGAGTTAATGTCACAGCAGTCCCATGGGCTATAATCAGCCTTTCGTTGAATCTCAGAATACTCTCGTGCAAAAACTTCAGAAAGTCATGCAGAAAAAATTATCGCTTGTCATTGCCAGCGCCGTTCTGTTCAGCCTGTCAGCCTGTAGTCTGTTTCCAGAGAAGACCGACGAGACCAAGAACTGGCCAGTGACGAAATTATACGCCGAGGCGCGCGATGAAATGAACGCGCAGCATTACGAGTCGGCGATCAGGCTGTTCGAGAAGCTCGAGACCAACTACCCATTCGGTAATTATGCCGTGCAGGCGCAGATGGAAATCGCCTACGGTTACTACAAGATGCAGGACGCGGCCCAGTCGCTGGCGGCGGTGGAACGCTTCATCAAGCTGCACCCGAACCATCCGGCGGTCGACTATATGTACTACCTGCGCGGCCTGATCAACTTCAACGACCAGACCGGCTTCCTGGGCGAGCTGTACACCCAGGACCCGACCGAGCGCGATCCGAAAGCGACCCGCGAATCGTTCCAGGCTTTCAAGGAACTGGCCGAAAAGTTTCCGAACAGCGCCTACACCCCCGATGCCATCGCGCGCATGAAGTACCTGATCGGCGCGATGGCGCAGTACGAAGTGCATGTGGCGAACTACTACTTCCGCCGCGGCGCCTTCCTGGCCTCGCTCAATCGCGCCATGGGCGCGGTGCGCGACTACTCGGATGCCCCGGCGCGCGAGGAAGCCCTGTTCCTGATGATGCGCAACTACGAGAAGATGGGCATGCTCGACCTGCGCGACGATACCCAGCGCGTGTTCCTGAAGAACTACCCGAACAGCAAATTCCTCAAGCCGCAGGAGAACGGCGGCTGGTGGAAGTTCTGGGCCAGGAAGGCCGACCAGTAAGCCGGTCGTCCCCGGCCGAGGCCGGGGATCGCTTCACTCCTGCTTGCGGCGGAACACCCAGGCGGTGTCCGTCGAGGCCTTCTTGTCGTAGGCATAGCCATCGACATTGAAGCGCTTCAGCCTGGCCACATCGTTCAAGCCTTTTTCCGCCGCATAGCGCGCCATCATCCCGCGCGCCTGCTTGGCGAAGAAGGAAATGATCTTGTAGCGCCCGCCCTTCCATTCCTCGAACACCGGCGTGATCACCGGCACGGCCAGCTGCTTCGGCCTGACCGACTTGAAGTATTCTTCCGACGCCAGATTGACCAGCACCTTGGCGCCGCTTGCGGCAACTTGCCTGTTCAGGGCCACGCTCACGCTGTCGCCCCAGAAGCTGTACAAATCCTTGCCCTGCGCGGTCGGCAGCCGGGTGCCCATCTCGAGCCGATGCGGATGAATCAGGTCGAAAGGACGCAGCACACCGTACAGGCCCGAGAGGATGCGCACATGGTCCTGCGCCCAGGCCAGCGGCTTCGGCTTCAGGCTGCGCGCACCGAAGCCGTTGTAGACGTCGCCGTTGAAGGCCATGACGGCCTGGCGTGCGTCGCCGGTGTCCGGCGTCCAGCTCGCATAGCGGCCGACGTTGAGCACCGCCAGCGCATCGGATATGCTCATGAGCTCGGCAAGCTGTCCAGGCGAATAGCCGCGCAGCACGTCGATCAGCTGGGCGGAACGGTCGAGGAAGTCGGGCGTGGTGTGCAGCTTGGTGGTAACGGGCGTGTCGAAGTCGAGCGATTTGGCGGGCGATAAAACAATCAGCATAAGATCCAATTCAACATTCAATAAAACAACCCGACATGATACCTGCTCCAGCAAAACGCATCGTGCTTGACACCAATGTCTGCCTCGACCTGTTCGTGTTTCACGATCCGCGCTGGGCCACGCTGCTGGCGGCCATCGAAAGCGGCACGGTCGAAGCGGTCACGCGCGCCGATTGCCGCGACGAATACCGCGTGGTGCTGCACTATTCCCACCTGCCGCTGGACGAGCAAACCCGCGCCGTATCGGCCGAGCGCTTCGATGCGCTGATCAAGGTGGTCGAGCCACAGCCGAAGCTGGTACGCCTGCCGGTTTGCACTGACCGCGACGACCAGAAATTTCTCGAAGTGGCGCGCGACGCCGGCGCCGAGATCCTGATCACCAAGGACAAAGCCTTGCTGAAACTGGCGCGCAAGACCGCGCAGGCGGGGCTCTTCCGCATCATGGTGCCGGAGGCATGGCTCAAGCTAGAATAGAACTTATTGCAACAGCCACTTTCTTGCCATGTCCACGCCCTTCCTGCCGACCAAGCTGCCCGCCGTGGGCACCACGATTTTCACCCGCATGTCGGCGCTGGCCGCCGAGCACCAGGCGGTCAACCTCGGCCAGGGCTTTCCGGATTTCGCCTGCGACCCGGCCCTGCTCGACCAGGTCGATGCCGCCATGCGCGCCGGCCACAACCAGTATCCACCGATGGCCGGCATCGCCTCCCTGCGCGAGGCCGTCGCGGCCAAGATCGCCCTGAGCTACGGCGCGCAGTACGAGGCCGCCAGCGAGATCACCATCACCGCCGGCGCGACCCAGGCGCTGACCACGGCGATCCTGTGCGCCGTGCATCCGGGCGACGAGGTGGTGGTCATCGAGCCGGTCTACGACAGCTACCTGCCGGCCATCGCGCTGGCTGGCGGCGTGCCGGTGCGGGTACAGATGCGCTTGGGCGAACAGGGCTTCTCGGTGCCGTGGGAGCAGGTGGCGGCCGCGGTGAACGGGCGCACGCGGATGATCGTCGTTAACACCCCGCACAACCCGACCGGCTCGGTGCTGCGCGAGGCCGACATCCGCGCGCTGGCCGACATCGTACGCGGCACCGAGGTGCTGCTGCTGTCCGATGAAGTCTACGAACACATGGTCTACGACGGCCATCGGCACGAGTCGCTATGCCGCTATCCGGAGCTGGCCGAACGCGCCTTCGTGGTATCGAGCTTCGGCAAGACCTACCACGTCACCGGCTGGAAGATCGGCTACGTGGCCGCGCCGGCGGCGCTGATGGCGGAGTTCCGCAAGGTCCACCAGTACAACGTCTTTTCCGTCAACACGCCGATGCAGCATGCCCTCGCGGCGCATCTGACCGATCCGGCGCCCTACCAGGATTTACCGGCGTTTTACCAGCGCAAGCGCGACCTGTTTCGCGATGGCCTGCGCGGCTCGCGCTTCAGCTTGCTGCCATCCGACGGAACCTATTTCCAATGCGTGAGATACGACGCGATCTCGCCTATGCTGGAGGCGGATTTTGCAGAATGGCTGACCAGCGCGATCAAGGTCGCCGCGATTCCGGTCTCGGCGTTTTATAGCGATGCGACCGAGTCCGGCATCGTGCGCTTCTGCTTTGCGAAAAAAGACGAGACGCTGCGCCTGGCCCTCGAACGGCTGGCCAGGCTATAGCGGGCTCATGCACCGCTTGAGGGATGCCTTCGCGATCGAAGCTTCAGCGCATCCGGTGTCCATCCGTTCTCAGCGGCTGCAAAAAACAGATCAAGACTCCGGTCTAGGTGTTGCTGTCCACCGGAGCTTGACGCTGTTCTCAGGCTATTTGAACCGATCGAAGAAGGTCTTGGCCGCCTGCCCCGAAAAATCCGGATACCAGTGGACGTTAGTCTCGATGCCGCACCACAGCACGGGCTTGCCGCTGGTGCAGCCTTGGTACTCGACGCAGCCGTTCGTACCCACGGGCACTGTGGTGGCGCTACAGCTATTACGTGCAAGGAAAGTATCGCGCGCCTGCTCCCCCGCCCAGTAAGGCACCGTCGTGTCGTCCTTCCCATGAATGAACATGGCCGCCACTTTGTAAGTGGAATTGCCACAGCCGCTCCAGAGCGATCCGGAAATAGGCACGATAGCGCGCACTACATCGCCCATCTGGCATCCGATGGCATTGGACATCATTCCACCAAAGCTGAAGCCAATAGCAAAGACCTGCTGCTTGTTGGTGCACGTGCCCTGCTGCACCTTGCCGATCATGGAACGCAAGAAGCGAATGTCGCGGTCGCCGTCGTTGGCCCAACCCGCATCCAGGCCCTGCGGCGCAAGAAAGATGGCA
>CAMLHI010000294.1 GCA_946479705.1 uncultured Oxalobacteraceae bacterium | reverse complement strand
GCGCTCGGCAAGGAAGCCATCGAGGTGCCAGGCGAGCAGGGCAGGGTGCGCGTGTATCACGATGGCAAGCTGCTCGGCACCGGCTTGCTGCAGGAATACGCCATCCTCGCGCCGGAACGCCTGATCGCCGCCCGGCATTGAGATGACGCTGCGCATCGCCCGCATCCTGCACGCCGGCTATGTGTTCAGCTGCGGCGGTGTTGACATTGCCTTCGATCCGGTCTTCGAAAACCCCTTCAGCCGCAATTGCCACGCCTTTCCGCCGGTGCGCTTCGATGTCGAGGCCATCCGCAAGCAGCGCTTCGACGCCGTGTTCATCTCGCACTACCACGATGACCATTGCTCGCTCGACAGCCTGGACCTGCTGCCGCGCAGCACACCGATCTACCTGTACTGCCTGTTCGACGAATTGTTCGACATGCTGCGCGCACTCGGCTTCGAGCAGGTGCAGCAGCTGCGCACCAACGAGCCGGTGTGCATCGGGCCGTTCCAGGTCACGCCGCGCGAAGCGCTCGACGCCGAGGTCGACTCGATGTTCCAGATCCAGGCGGATGGCCGCAATATCCTCAACGTAGTCGATGCCTGGATCGCTCCGGACGTCGTCGAGCAGCTCGCCTCCCTCGGCCCGTGGGACATGGTCTTGTGGCCATTTCAGACCATGCGCGAGCTGGACGTGCTGTCGCCTTCGCGCGCCAAGCCAGGCGCGCCCACGCTGCCCGACGAGTTCATCGAGCAGCTGCAGCGGCTCGCGCCGCGCGTGGTCGTGCCCAGCTCCTGTCAGTTCGTGCAGGAAAGCTGGTCCTGGTACAACCACGCGATGTTCCCGATCACCTATGCGCAGTTCCAGCGCGAAGTGGAGCAGGCCTTGCCGGACACGCGCGTCCTGCGCTTGAATCCTTCGGTGGCGGTCGAGTTTGCCGGCGACGTGCTGGTCCCTGCCATGCCGCTGCCATGGGTCATTCCGGTCGGCGAGCAAGATGTCGATTTCGACTATGACCCCGCGCGGCCGGTGCCGCACACCGCCGATATCGCGCGCCGCCTCGACCGGCTCGACGCCGCTGAACTTGCCGCCGTGAAGCAGTTCTGCGAACACGGCCTGGCGGAACGATTCAAGGCCATGGAGCCGTCCGACAGTCCCTATTTCGACAACGCACGCGTGTGGTGCCTGAAGGTCTACGGCCACGACGGCGCGGCCGCCAGCTTCCACTACCGCGTGTGCGGCGAGCACATCGAACGCATCGGCGACGATGGGGGGGCCGCCTGGCTGACCGAAGTGCCGGCCGCCAAGCTGTATGGCGCACTCGAGCGCGGCGAAGCGCTCACGTCGATGTACCTGCGCGTCAACGATACCGTGTTCGATCCCGCTACCGAAGCCGATCTGGAAGAGGCCGGGGTCATCGAAGATCCCTTGATCCGCTGCCTGTTCAATGGCGTGTTCGGTGCCTATCAGGCGGCGCAGCTGGCGTGGCTGTTGGCTCGAAGCGCCACGCGAGAGTTTCTCTTCAAGTAGGCAGCCAGCCACCAATGCCGCCATCGGGGGGCGCTACGGGTCGATTCCCGACTTTCGTGAAAATTTGCAGATTTTTCCTATGAGCAAGCTGTTATCCTGAGGCCACAGGCCGCTTTCGGCCAAGAGCGGTCAGTTTGCCAGGCTGGGCGCGAACCCATTCCAGTCTTCTTGAAATTACGGAACATAACCATGCAGCTTGTGACTGTCCGACTTGACCGCATTTTTGATGTTGTTCATGGGATGCACGAGAGAAAAGAAGTTACCTTCTTTGGATTTCAGTATGGACAAAAGAGAGTGTTTGGCGTGTATGCACCTGGGCGACAAAATCTTGAAGTGGGTGCTGTGCTAACTGCGTTCCTCAGGAAGGAGAACGACTGGACGACGCTAGTTGGCTGGTACAACCATTCGACAGGAGGCACGGTCCTCGAAAGTGCTGCCTACGACATGTTTTTTATTATTGGAACTGCCGTAACAGCAGCTATGTTGCTACGCGATGCCTATCACCTTCCGGTAGGTCTGTTGCTCCTGTTGCTTTTGATGGCCGCGTGGAGCTATCGGTGCATTCGCTCACTACTCTTCCTGCGCCGAGTGCGTGCAGAACTTGGGCGAGTGAAGGCGGCACCCGTACCACCCCTTGCAGCCCCGTCTGGCGGAGAGCCTACGAATGAGGCTGAAGTTACACATTGAATGCCCTCTATTGAGAAATGCGACCGTCCGCAATGGGGCGACAACTGCCGTACACCAAAGGTCGTGTGAAACGTCACCATCGAGAATCGAATCATGACAAAATTTCTTATCTCCTTCCCTGCGCGTGCGATGAATGTTCCTGCCGAGGACATGCCTGCTGTAAGTGATGCGTCGCGTACGGTGATCCGAGAGGCAAAGGCTGCCGGGGTCTACGTGTTCGGCGGCGGCATCAACGCTGAGCTCTCGCCAGTCATGGTTACAGCGGACGGAAGTTGCACCACGGAGACCTACCGCCAGACCAAAGAGTTCGATGGAGGCTTTTGTGTGCTCGAGCTGCCGTCCAGGACCGTTGCCCTTCAATGGGCGGCCAGGCTTGCCGCGGCCTGCCGCTGTGCACAGGAGCTGCGCGAGTTCTACTACGATCCCGAAAGCTGACGGTATCTGCAATCTTGTCACGGGAGCATGATTGCAGTAGGCTGTCGGAACCTTACTTTTGGGACCACCATGAAAAAATTTCTGATTGCCGCCATGCTGTGTGCTGCCGGCAGCGCCTACGCCAACTCCGCCTGCGACACCCCGAAGAATGACTTCGACGGCCTGTACTGCCTGAACAAGGTATTCCAGGAGGCCGACAAGGAACTCAACGAGAACTACAAGAAGCTCAACGGCAAGCTCGATGCCGACGGCAAGAAAAGCCTGAAGGCCGGACAGCTGGCCTGGATCGACACGCGCAATGCCAACTGCTCCAAGCGCGACGCGGGCGGCTTCTTCGTCAACCTCGAATGCGCCACCAGCAGCACCATCAAGCGCTCGCAGTTCCTGCAAGACCGCGTGCGCGAATGCAGCAGCGCGGGCTGCCAGAACAGCAAGCTACAGTAAGTTCAACGGCGGCGCCCATGGCGCCGTTTTTTCTCCGGAGCCTGGCGATGAACCTTTTAATGCGCAGCCCGACTACTGCTGCATGCTGACGGAGAAACCATGACCGACCTTTCCCCACCCGATGTCCGCGCCGACGAACTGTTGACGATCCGTTGCCAGCTCGGCGAACGGGCCGCCTTCGACGCGCTGATCGCGCGTTTCCAGCAGCCGCTGTGGCGCTACGCCCGCAACCTCACTGGCAGCGATGCCGCCGCCGACGATGCCAGCCAGGAAGTGTGGTTGCGCGTGCTGCGTGGCATCGTGCGCCTGCGCGACGGCGCCCGCTTGCGCTCCTGGCTATTCGGCATCGCCCACCGCGTGCTGATGGACCGGCTGCGCGCGCAATACGCTCAGCCGCCCATCGCCGATAGCGAACCCGACGAGCAGGCCGCCGCTGTGCTGGACGACAGCCTCGAATCCGACCTGGCAGCCATGCTCGATGAACTGGCGCGCATGCCGCTCGTCGAGCGCGAAGTGCTGAGCCTGTTTTATTTGCGTGAGCTGTCGCTCGACGAGGTGGCACAGGTGCTTGCCATTCCCGTCGGCACCGTCAAATCACGTCTGTACCGTGCCCGCAAACTCTTGCGCCATCAACTAGACATGAAGGGAGTACAGCCATGAACACCGATTCACTCGATGCACTGCTGGAGCGCGAACTGTCGGTGCGCGCGCGTTTCGGCCATGTGGCGCTGCTGTTGGCGGCACTGACCATGGCCACCATCACCGGCGCGCTGTGGCTGACCGAGCCAATGCTGCCGCAGCGCACCGCCATCGCGCTGGGTGGCATGAGCTTGATCGGCATTGGCTGGGCAGGCTACGCAGTCTGGGTCTTGTCCGCGCGCCGTGTTTTGCTGGTCACGCAGCAGATCGTCGCGGCACGCATGGCGGTCTCGTTCTGCGCGGCGGCGCTGGCCGGTGCGGTGGCCTTGGCGATGACTGACAACAACGTCGCGGCACGGGGAGCGGCCTTGGTGTTCGGCTTGATGCTGGGAGCGGCAGCCACAATGCTGGCGCGCGCCCGGCGCCGCTATC
>CAMLHI010000293.1 GCA_946479705.1 uncultured Oxalobacteraceae bacterium | reverse complement strand
TTAGCTGGCCGGCAGGGCGCGCCAGTGGCGGTAGATTTTCAGCGCCACGTGGGCGTCGTCGGCCGCGTACAGGATCTGTTTGTCGGACAGGCGCGGCAAGGCCCAGTTGGTGGTGGTGATCTTCTTGGACTTTTGCAGCTTCTGGCCGAAGTAGCGCGCCACCGCGGTCTTGGCGCCGAGGGTGTTGCGTTCGCCCTTGCGCAGCGCGGTCGACAGGTCGAGCACGTTGACCGCGTCGATGCCGAGCTTGCCGCGCATGCGCTTGAGGTCGTCGGCCAGGCCGAAGCCAACCTTGAGGATGGCGGGCGATTCCAGCACCGCCTTGAGCACTTCCACAGCCGGGGCGGCACCGATCTGGAACAGGTAGGCGTGGCGGTCGGTGGCCAGCTGCACCAGGTGCGGACCGGTCGACACTTCGCCCTTGAGGAAGGTGGGCTTGGATTCGGTGTCGAAGCCGACCACGTCGCTGGTGGACAGGGCCGCGAGCGCCTCGGCCGCGTCCTTGTCGGACTTGACCAGGCGTACGTCGGCCAGCTTGATGCCGTCGTAGGGCGGCAGCAATTCTTCCTGGTCAGGCATCATGGACGCGATCAGCCGTTGCGCGAGAACTTGTTGGCCAGCTGGAGCAGCTTTTCCTGGCGCAGGCGGTTGGCTTCTTCTTCGGCGGCGGCCTCGCGTTCGGCTTTCTTGCGCTCGGCTTCCTTCTGGAAGCGCTGCTGCAGGGTTTCCTTGGCGTGGGCGCGGTGGGTGTCGCTCACTTCGGCGCCGTGGCTGCCGTCGAGATTGAAGCGCACCGTGGCTTTTTCCATGGCGCGCAGGTAGCGCAGCGAGCCGGTGTGGATGCCGAGCGCGGCGCGCATGGTCTTGCGGTCCAGGCCGGGCAGGTTGGCCAGCAATTGCTTGTCGATCCCGATGGCCAGCGGCAGGCAATCGCGGAAGGGGGCAAATTGCTGCTGCAGCTGCTTGAGCAGGGCGCGCGGGCTGGGACCGCCTGCCATGGCAGGCGCCACGGCGGGCGCGTTGGCGGCAGGAGCGGCTGCGGGGACGGCTTCAGGTGCCGCTTCCGGTGCCAGCACGGGGGCTGGCGTATCGCCGGACTCGACGACATTACTGTTAGGGTTCATTGACTTCATAGGAAAAGCGGGGAAGCGAAAGGATAGCATGGTCAAGTTGGCACGTGGCTGGATTTTATTCATGTGCGCTTGACGCAGGCCGAGCGGGAAAAGGCAAAATCGTGTATGATCCGCCCCTTGCTCTGCGACGGCTTGATGCAACGCAAAGCAGTCGGAAGGTGGAATGGAGGCGCGGGATATTACGTCCGGTGATACCGGATATTTGAATTATCAATTATCCCGATATCCTAGTCATGATGCATAATTGCACTGTCTCCTCTATTCTTTCTTCTGAAAAATAGATTCAAGCCCGTTTTAACTGACGGGCTTTTTTTCGTTCTGCCATGACCAGCGCCAAATTGACCACTGCACACCTCTTGCGCGTCCGCCATTCCTGGCTGCGTCCGCCGTCGTGCTTGCAATCCGGCGACTTTGCCCTAAGTAGGTAAGCAGGGCCTTCCTGAACCACCGTCCAGCGAGCGCGCTGCAGTCGCGCTGGGTGGATTATTGACTGGAGTTTTAATGAAGAACACCGCGAAAACCTTGACCCTCACCACGACCAAAGCGCCGCGCAAGGGTAGCGCGCCACTGGCCGTGCCGAAAACCGCGACCTCGTATTTCGTGGAGACGGAAGCGGCGGCCAAGGTCACCGTGGTGAAGAAGGGTTCGCGTCTGGCCGCGGCCGCCGCGGCGGTCGAAGCCGAGGTCCCGGCCAGCATCAGCGAAGCGCCGGCGCCGGTGGTGGTGCGCAAGCGCTCCAAGCTGGCCGCGGTGCCGGAAGCGGCCCAGGCCCAGGCCCAGGCCCAGGCCCAGGCCGAGGCGCCCGCCAAGGCGGCCGTCAAGCGTGCCCCGCGCAAGGCCGAGATCGAGCCGACCGTGATCATTCCGACCGCCGGCCAGGCTGTCAGCCAGACCACCGATGCGGCCGCGCTGGCCGCCATCGATACCTCCGGCTACCTGCTGCCATCGGTCAAAGTGCCGGGCCGGCGCGGCCGCAAGCCGAGCGAGTTCACGCCCGAGAACGATGAAGTGGCGGCGCTCAACGCGGTCGAGCGCGCCGAGCTGAAAGCGGTTTCCAAGGCCAAGGAACGCAAGGCCAAGAGTGGCCTGGCGAGCGCCCTGTCGGGCGACGACAAGACGTCGGAAGCCGATCTGGAACGGCGCCGCCAGCAGATCAAGAACCTGATCAACATGGGCAAGGAGCGCGGCTTCCTGACCTATGCCGAGATCAACGACCAGCTGCCGGAAAACATCATCGATCCGGAAGCCATCGAAGGCATCATCGCGACCTTCAACGACATGGGCATCGCCGTCTACGAGCGCGCCCCGGACGCGGAAATGATGCTGCTGACCGATACCGTGGCCACCGCCACCAGCGACGATGAAGTCGAGGCCGCTGCCGCGACGGCGCTGTCGACGGTCGACTCGGACTTCGGCCGCACCACCGATCCGGTGCGTATGTACATGCGCGAAATGGGTGCGGTGGCGCTGCTTACCCGCGAAGGCGAGATCGAGATCGCCAAGCGCATCGAGGAAGGCCTGAAGGACATGGTGCAAGCCATTTCCGCCTGCCCGACCACGATCGCCGAGATCATCGCGCTGTCGCACAAGATCGCCAATGACGAAATCAAGGTCGATGAGGTGGTGGATGGCTTTGTCGACCTGAACGAATCGAACGCGCCGGCCCCGGCCGCGGCCCATGCGCATGAGGACGAGGATGACGAGGACGAGGAAGTCGAAGAGGAAGATGGCGACGCCAATGGCGGCGCGGCCGGTTTCTCGGCCGAGCAGCTGGCGCAGCTCAAGCGCGGCGCGCTGGAAAAGTTCGGCATCATCCAGGGCGAATTCGAAAAGATGGCCAAGGCTTTCGAGAAGGAAGGCTACGGCTCGAAGAATTACGTCAAGGCGCAGGAAGTCATTTCCAACGAGCTGCTGGGCATCCGCTTCACCGCCAAGGTGGTCGAGAAGCTGTGCGACACCCTGCGCGGCCAGATGGATGAAGTGCGGCATATCGAAAAGGCTGTGCTGGATATCTGCGTGAACCGCTGCGGCATGCCGCGCGCCCACTTCATCAAGGTATTCCCGGGCAACGAGACGGACCTGGAATGGGTCGATGGCGAAGTCGACTGCGCCTATCCGTACAGCGCGGTGCTGGGCCGTAACGTGCCTGCCGTGAAAGAGCTGCAAAAGCGCATGATCGACCTGCAGGCGCGCGTGGCGCTGCCGCTGGCGGACCTGCGCAAGATTAACAAGCAGATGGCGGCCGGCGAGAAACGCGCGCGTCACGCCAAGCGCGAAATGACGGTGGCCAACCTGCGCCTGGTGATTTCGATCGCCAAGAAGTACATCAACCGCGGCCTGCAATTCCTCGACCTGATTCAGGAAGGCAATATCGGTCTGCTGAAAGCGGTCGATAAATTCGAATACCGCCGCGGCTACAAGTTCTCGACCTATGCGACCTGGTGGATTCGCCAGGCCATCACGCGTTCGATCGCCGACATGGCGCGCACCATCCGCGTGCCGGTGCACATGATCGAGACGATCAACAAGATGAACCGCATCTCGCGCCAGATCATGCAGGAAACCGGCAGCGAGCCGGATCTGGCGACCCTGGCGGAAAAGATGGAAATGCCGGAGAACAAGGTCCGCGAGATCATGAAGATCGCCAAGGAACCGATTTCGATGGAAACTCCGATGGGCGAGGATGGCGATTCGCAGCTGGGCGACTTTATTGAAGACAACACGACCCTGGCGCCGCTCGACGCCGCGCTGCATGCCTCGATGCGCAATGTGATCAAGGAAGTGCTGGACTCGCTGACCCCGCGCGAAGCGAAAGTGCTGCGCATGCGCTATGGCGTGGAAATGTCGAACGACCATACGCTGGAGGAAGTGGGCAAGCAGTTCGACGTGACGCGCGAGCGGATTCGCCAGATCGAGGCGAAGGCCATGAGCAAGCTGCGCCAGCCTTCGCGCTCGGACAAGTTGAAGAGCTTCCTGCACAACCACTAAGCTGGGTTTGCTTCATTGAAAGCCTGCGGCGGGAGCGATCCTG
>CAMLHI010000292.1 GCA_946479705.1 uncultured Oxalobacteraceae bacterium | reverse complement strand
GGCGATATCTGCTACGCCACCACCAACCGCCAGGAAGCCGTCAAGTTCATGGCGCCGCTGGTCGACGTGGTGATCGTGGTGGGCAGCCCGAACAGTTCGAATTCGAACCGCCTGCGCGAAGTGGCCGAGAAGAAGGGAGTGCCGGCGTATATGATCGACAACGCGTCCCAGATCGATCCGCAGTGGCTCGAATGCAAAGATCGCATAGGTGTGACCGCCGGCGCCTCGGCCCCGGAGGTGCTGGTGCAGGCCGTGATCGACCGCCTGAAAGAGTTGGGCGCGCGTAGCGTACGCCCCTTGGAAGGGGTGGAAGAGCACGTCACTTTCCCGCTGCCGAAGGGCCTCGATGGCGCCAAGCCAGTCCCGGATGCCAAATAAAATTCGGTCGCACGGTTATTAACCGATATTAGTTTTTACAATTCCTCGTTATCATTGCCACGCCCGCGATGACTTGTCATATGGACAGGTCATTCTTTGGAGCGCGGGATGCAGATCATGACCGGCACTGCGGGGCGATCCTCCGGGTGCCGTTTTTGTTGGATCGAATAAAAGGACCACAATAATATGGATACATTTATCCAACAGATCATCAACGGTCTGGTGTTGGGCAGCATGTACGCGCTGGTGGCGCTGGGCTACACCATGGTGTACGGCGTGCTCAACTTGATCAATTTCGCCCACGGCGACGTGCTGATGATCGGTGCCATGGTCGGGCTGTCGATCCTCAAACTGCTCGAATCGGTCGCGCCCGGCTTGCCGGGCTATGTGAATCTGGCCATCGCCATCATCGGCGCCATTCCCGTGTGCATGCTCGTCAACATCATCATCGAGCGCGTGGCTTACCGGCGCCTGCGCAATGCGCCCCGGCTGGCGCCGCTGATTACCGCCATCGGCGTGTCCTACCTGCTGACGACCTTCGCCATGATGATCTGGGGCCGCAGCCCGCTGCCGTTTCCGCAACTGTTGTCGACCGAGCCGATCGCGGTGGGCGGGGCGGTGATTTCGCAAACCCAGCTGCTGCTGCTGGCGCTGGCGGCCCTGTCGATGAGCGGCCTGGTGTTCCTGGTCGAAAAGACCAAACTGGGCCGGGCGATGCGCGCCACCGCCGAAAACCCGCGCGTGGCCGGCCTGATGGGCATCGATGCCAACAAGGTCATCGTGGCCACCTTCGCCATCGGCGCGGCGCTGGCTGCCGTCGCCGGCGTCATGTGGGGCGCCAACTATTCCTCGATCCAGTTTGCCATGGGCTTCCTGCCGGGCCTGAAAGCCTTCTCGGCGGCGGTGCTCGGCGGCATCGGCAACATCTATGGCGCCATGATCGGCGGCATCGCCCTGGGCCTGATCGAAAGCCTGGGCGCCGGCTATATCGGCGACCTGACCGGCGGCTTCCTCGGCAGCCACTACCAGGACATTTTCGCGTTCATCGTGCTGATCGTGGTGTTGACGATTCGTCCGTCCGGCATCATGGGCGAGCGCGTGGCCGACCGGGCTTAAGGAGAGCGGCATGGCAATCCTCAACTTCGACGTCGAACGCAATCCGCGCAAGGCTTACACCAGCATGGTCATCGTGCTGGTCGGCCTGCTGATCTTTCCCTTCATTGCCCAAAACTATGGCAATTCCTGGGTGCGCATTATCGACATGGCGCTGCTGTACATCATGCTGGCGCTGGGCCTGAACATCGTGGTCGGCTTCGCCGGCCTGCTCGACCTGGGTTATATCGCGTTCTTCGCGGTGGGGGCCTACCTGACCGGCTTGCTGGCATCGCCGCAATTTGCCGCCCTGCTCGAATCGATCCTGGCGCAGTATCCCGTGCTGGGAGAATGGCTGGTGGCGGTACTGGGGCAATCGGTCCGCGAGAATGGCGTGCACCTGTCGGTGTGGATCATCGTGCCGCTGGCGGCCGCCGTGGCCGGCCTGTTCGGGGCCCTGCTGGGCGCGCCGACGCTGAAATTGCGCGGCGACTACCTGGCTATTGTGACTCTCGGCTTCGGCGAGATCATCCGGATCTTCATGAATAACCTGAACGATCCGATCAATTTCACCAACGGCCCGCAGGGCATCAACCTGATCGATCCGATCCGGATTTTCGGCGTGTCGCTGGCCGGCGCCGATGGCGACATGGGCATGGTCAAGGTGGCCGGGATGTCGATGCCGTCGGTGAACGCCTACTACTTCCTCTTCCTGTTGCTGTGCATCGCCATCGTGTTCGTCACCGGCCGGCTGCAGCATTCGCGCCTGGGGCGCGCCTGGGTGGCGATCCGCGAGGATGAAATCGCCGCCAAGGCCATGGGCATCAATACCCGCAACGTCAAGCTGCTGGCCTTTACCATGGGCGCCTCGTTCGGCGGGGTAGCGGGGGCCATGTTCGCCTCCTTCCAGGGCTTCGTGTCGCCCGAATCGTTTTCGCTGACCGAGTCGATCGCCGTGCTGGCCATGGTGGTGCTGGGCGGCATCGGCCACATTCCGGGGGTAATCGTCGGCGGCGTGCTGCTGGCGGCCTTGCCGGAAGTGCTGCGCCATGTGGTCGAACCGGCCCAGAACGCCCTGTTCGGCAAGGTCCTGATCGAGGCCGAAGTGCTGCGCCAGTTGCTCTACGGCCTGGCCATGGTGGTCATCATGCTCAAGCGTCCGGCCGGTCTGTGGCCCTCGCCCAAGCATGAAGACCGGCCCGAGGCGGCCGAGACCAACAAGCCTGACGCGTTTCCTGCTTGAGGGCCATGGCGATGAGTGAACAGATGATTCTCAATATTGCTGGCGTGAACAAACGCTTCGGCGGCCTGCAAGCCCTGACCGATGTCGGCATCCAGATCCAGCAGGGCCAGATCTACGGCCTGATCGGCCCGAACGGCGCCGGCAAGACCACGTTTTTCAATGTCATCACCGGGCTCTACCAGCCGGACAGCGGCAGCTTCGAGCTGGCCGGCAAGCCGTATTCGCCGTCCGCCCCGCACGAGGTGGCCAAGGCCGGGATTGCCCGCACCTTCCAGAACATCCGCCTGTTCGGCGAGATGACGGCGCTGGAAAACGTGATGGTGGGTTGCCACGTGCGCACCCATCAGGGCGTATTCGGCGCGGTGTTCCGCCACAAGGCGGCGCGCCTGGAAGAGGCGGCGATCCGGCGCCGCTCGCAGGAATTGCTCGATTTCGTGGGCATCGGCGAGTTCGCCTCGCGCACCTCGCGCTTCCTGTCCTATGGCGACCAGCGCCGCCTGGAAATTGCGCGTGCGCTGGCAACCGAACCGAAGCTGCTGGCGCTGGACGAGCCAGCCGCCGGCATGAATGCGACCGAGAAATTGGCGCTGCGCGAGTTGCTGGTGAAAATCAAGAACGAAGGCAAGACCGTGCTGCTGATCGAGCACGACGTCAAGCTGATGATGGGCTTGTGCGACCGCATTACGGTCTTGGAATACGGGCGCCGCATCGCGGAAGGCTTGCCAGCCGAGATACAAAGCAACCCGGCTGTGATCGAAGCCTATCTGGGAGGTGCCCACTGATGGCCGACAATGTATTGAAAGTGCAAGGCCTGAAGGTGGCCTATGGCGGCATCAAGGCCGTCAAGGGCGTCGACCTGGAAGTCAACAAGGGCGAACTGGTGACCCTGATCGGGGCCAATGGCGCCGGCAAGACCACTACCCTGAAAGCCATCACCGGTACCTTGCCGCCGTGCAGCGTGGATGGGGTAATCAGCTATCAGGGCGAAGCGCTGCGCGGCGCCAAGTCCTTCGAGCTGGTGCGCCGCAAGCTGGCCATGGTGCCGGAAGGGCGGGGCGTGTTCACCCGCATGTCGATCGTGGAAAACCTGCTGATGGGTGCCTACACGCGCGAGGATCAGGCCGGCATCGATGCCGACATTGAGAAGTGGTTCACGGTGTTTCCGCGCCTGAAGGAGCGTGCCAGCCAGCTGGCCGGCACCTTGTCAGGCGGCGAGCAGCAGATGCTGGCCATGGCGCGCGCACTGATGTGCCATCCGCAATTGCTGCTGCTGGACGAGCCGTCGATGGGCCTGTCGCCGATCATGGTGGAAAAGATTTTCGAGGTAATCCGCGACGTCTCGGCCCAGGGCATCACCATCCTGCTGGTCGAGCAGAACGCCAAGCTGGCGCTGGAAGCCGCGCACCGCGGCTATGTAATGGATTCCGGGAACATCATCATGAGCGGCAATGCC
>CAMLHI010000291.1 GCA_946479705.1 uncultured Oxalobacteraceae bacterium | reverse complement strand
ATCGCCATCGCATCGACAAAGGCGCCGCCCGGCACCGGCTGGTACCACCAGCGCTCGTACTTGATCACCGGCAGCGCCGCGGCCAGCAAGGCTCCCACCAGGGTAATCATCCACGACAGGTAGAGCCACAGCAGGAACAGCGGCAGCGCCGCCAGCGCGCCATAGATGATCGAATAGGTCGGAAACTGGCGCACGAACATCCCGAACAAACGCTTGGCGACCTCGAAGGCCAGCGCCGCCACCAGCGCGCCCCAGGCCGCGTCGCGCCACTCGACGTAGCGGTTCGGCACGCCCATGTACAGCAAGGTGTAGGCGCCGGTAGTCAAGCCGACCGACACGCAGGTATAGAACAGCGCGCTGAACACCGGCGCAATGCGCGCCAGGTCGCTGGTGGCCAGGAACAGCTGCGAGGTGGCCGTCAGCGACAGGCCGATCAGCAGCGGCCCGAGCGTCACCAGGGCCCAGTAGATGGTAATGCGCTGCACCAGCGGGCGCGGGGTACGCACCTGCCAGATCTGGTTAAAGGCGCGCTCGATCATGCCCATCATGGCCGCCGAGGTAAACACCAGGGCCACCGCGCCCACCGCCGACAGGCCGGTGGCCTTGCTGGCGAACATGGTCAGATTGCTGATGATGGTGTTGGCGATGGTCTTCGGCATCAAGGACTGCACGAAGTAAGCCTGCAAGGCCGCGCGGAAATTGCTGAATCCGGGAAAGGTCGTGAAGATGGCCAGCGCGATGGTCAGCAGCGGCACCAGGGCCAGGGTAGTGGTGAAGGTCAGGCTGCCGGCCACTTGCGGCAAGCGTTCGTCGACCACCCGGCGGCGCGCGAAACGCACCAGATCCCTCACCTCGCGCCAGGTGAGACCGCGGACCATGTCGACGCTGTCGTTGATCATTTGACCTGTGGAACGGGAAAGGGAATGGACGGTTTTGGAGAGCATGTAATCGATAAAAACGGCGTTGTGACGCCCGTGTAGCGCAATAAAGCGCCCTATAATACCAACGATGAACCAAACCAATCCGATAATCCTCATTTTGTACTACTCACGGCACGGCGCCACCCGCAAGCTGGCTGAACTGATCGCCCAAGGCGTGGAAAGCGTGCCGGGAGTCGATGCGCGCCTGCGCACGGTGCCGGCGGTGTCGACCGTAGCCGAAGCGACCGCGCCCGCCATCCCCGAGGCCGGCGCGCCCTACGTGGAACGCGAAGACCTGCTCGAGTGCGCCGGCCTGGCGCTGGGTTCGCCCACCCGTTTCGGCAACATGGCTGCGGCCATGAAGTATTTCTGGGACGGCACGGCCACCGAATGGCTGGCCGGCACCCTGGCGGGCAAGCCGGCCGCCGTGTTCACCTCCACCGGCAGCCTGCACGGCGGCCAGGAATCGACACTCTTGACCATGATGGTGCCGCTGCTGCACCATGGCATGCTGATCGTGGGCTTGCCCTACACCCGCCCCGAACTGATGACCACCCACACCGGCGGCAGCCCCTACGGCCCAACCCACTGGTCCGGCATCGATGGCGACAAGCCCATCAGCGACGATGAAAAGCGCCTGGCCATCGAAACCGGGCGCCGCTTGGCCGACACGGCACGCCGCCTGCAGGGAGCACGCTGATGCAAGCGCCACGCACCTTCCACATCGCCGCCGCCGTCAGCCTGGTGATCCTGATCGCCTGGCTGATCGCCTGGGAAGCCCTGATCGCGCCGCTCAAGCCGGGCGGCTCGCTGCTGGTGCTCAAGGCCGTGCCGCTGCTCATTCCCCTGGGCGGCGTCATCAAGCGCGACATTTACACCCTGCAGTGGTCCTCGATGGTGATCCTGCTGTACTTCACCGAAGGCGTGGTGCGCGCCTGGAGCGACACGGCGCCGGCCTCGCGCATCATGGCCATCGGCGAAATCGCGCTGGTATGCGTGTATTTCGCCAGCGCCCTGCTCTACCTGCGCCCGTACAAACGCGAGGCCAAGCGCCTGGCCAAGGAACTGCTCGAAAAGGTCAATTCGGCCCGCCATGAGCGCTGATTTTCTCGCGCGCTGCCGCGCCATCGCCGGCAGCGCCCACGTTCTGACCTCTCCCCACGATACCGCCCCCTACCTGACCGACTGGCGCGGACGCTTCACCGGCAAGGCGCTGGCGGTGCTGCGTCCCGGCAGCGTCGAGGAAGTCGCCCAGCTGGTCAAGGCCTGCGCCGACCATCGCGTGCCGCTGGTGCCGCAAGGCGGGCGCACCGGCCTGGTGCTGGGCAGCGTGCCCGACGCCAGCGGCGCCGCCGTGGTGCTGTCGCTGGCGCGCCTCAACCGCGTACGCGCCATCGATCCGGTCAACCGCACGATTCTCGTGGATGCCGGCTGCATCCTGCACACCATCCAGCAGGCCGCCGCCGCCGATGACTGCCTGTTCCCGCTCTCGCTGGCCGCCGAAGGCAGCTGCAGCATCGGCGGCAACCTGTCCACCAACGCCGGCGGCACCGGGGTGCTGCGCTACGGGAATGCGCGCGAGCTGTGCCTCGGCCTGGAGGTGGTCACACCGCAGGGCGAAGTGTGGGATGGCCTGCGCGCCCTGCGCAAGGACAATACCGGCTACGACCTGCGCGACCTGTTCATCGGCGCCGAAGGCACGCTCGGCGTCATCACCGGCGCGGTGCTCAAGCTGTACCCGCAGCCGAAGGCCTCGATCACGGCGCTGGTGGCGCTCGGCTCGCCCGCCGCCGCGCTGCAGCTGCTCAACCTGGCGCAAGACCTGTGCGGCCCCAGCCTGACCGGCTTCGAGCTGATGTCCGACTTTTGCCTGCGCCTGGTGGCGCGCCATTTCCCCGCGCTGCCGCAGCCCTTCGTGACGCGCCACGCGCACTACGCGCTGATGGAAGTATCGAGCAGCGAATCGGAAGCGCACGCGGTCGGTCTGCTCGAACAGGCCATCGCCGCGGCCATCGAACGCGGTATCGGCGACGATGCCGTGGTGGCCACCTCGATCGCCCGGTCGCGCGGACTGTGGCAGATGCGCGAACACATACCGCTGGCGCAGGCCGCCGACGGCAAGAACATCAAGCACGACATCTCGCTGCCGGTATCGCGCATCGCCAGCTTCATCGAACGCACCGAGGCGCGCCTGCTGGCCGCATTCCCGCACGCCCAGCTGGTGTGCTTCGGCCACCTCGGCGACGGCAACCTGCACTTCAACGTCGCGCCGCAAGACGGCCATTCGCACGAGGAATTCCTGCTCCACCAGAACGCCATCAACCGCATCGTGCACGACAGCGTGGCCGAGGACGAAGGCTCGATCTCGGCCGAACACGGCATCGGCGCGCTCAAGCGAGACGAACTCGTCCGATATAAATCGCCGGTCGAACTCAAGCTGATGCGTACCATCAAAGCCGCACTGGACCCGCTGGGCATTATGAACCCCGGCAAAATCCTGTGATTGATGGAGGCGTTCATGTTCCCAGTCCTGGCCCTGATCCTGTGGCTGGCCTGCAGTCCCGTATGGGGGCAGGCCGTGTATAAATGCACGGTGGACGGCAAGACCACCTACGGCGACATGCCGTGCAGCGGCGCCCCGTCGGTCGAACTGGCCGTGCCGCATGCGCCGGAACCCGACCCTGCGGGCCAGCATGAATTGGAGCGCCAGGGCCGGCTGCTGGCGAACCTGCAGGAACAACGCGCCAGGCGCGAGATGGCCGCGGCACGCGCCCGCGAACGCGCCAATCGCGCCGCCGCCACGCAGGAACGGCGCTGCGCCAAACTGCGCCTGCGCCAGCGCTGGCTGGAAGAAGACGGCTCCCGGGCCAGCGGCAAGCAGCGCGACGCCCTCCACGTCAAGATACAGCGGCACCGGCAGGAAATGGCGCTCGAATGTCCGGCCTGAGGCTGCTCTCGCGCTGGCTGCTGCTGGGCGAATGGCGCGCCCATCCGGTGCGCGCCCTGCTGGCCATCGTCGCCATCGCCGTCGGCGTGGCCATGGGCTTTGCGATCCACCTGATCAACGCTGCCGCCTTCAACGAATTCAACGCGGCGGTGCGCAACATCGCCGGCCAGGCCGACATCCAGGTCAGCGGCCGCGAAGCCTGGTTCGACGAACGCATCTACCCGCGCCTCGCACAGCGTGACGGCGTGGCGGTGGCGTCCCCGGTGCTGGAGCTGCAGGCCGGCGTGCCGGGCCAGCGCGCC
>CAMLHI010000290.1 GCA_946479705.1 uncultured Oxalobacteraceae bacterium | reverse complement strand
CGATGTTCACCGTGGGCGTGACCGGCACCAACGGCAAGACCTCCTGCGCCGTGTGGCTGGGCCAGGCCTTCGCGCGCCTGGGCGAGACCGCCGCCGTGATCGGCACGCTCGGCGTGGGCCTGTTCCGCGAGCGCCACGAAGCCGAATTCGACGCCACCGGCTACACCACGCCGGACGCGGTTTTGCTCGCTTCCAAGCTCGACGAAGTACGCCAGGCGGGCGCCACCGCGCTGGCGATTGAGGTATCCTCCATCGGGCTCGAACAGGGACGTACCTCGGGCATGCATTTCGACCTTGCGCTGTTCACCAACCTGACGCGCGACCACCTTGATTATCACGGCACCATGGACAGCTACGAAGCTGCAAAGCGCAAGCTGTTCGAATGGCCAGGACTGAAGACTGCAGTGCTCAATCTCGACGACCCGGCGGGCCTCCGCCTGGTCCACCACCTCAAGACGCATCACCGCGCATTGCCGCTGACCGGCTACACCCTGCACGACGCGGCTACCCAGCCGGACATCGACGGGGTGGCCATGCTGCGCGCCTCGCAGCTGCGCAGCCGCAACGCCGGCACCGAATACCATCTCGACACGCCCGAGGGCGGCGCCACCGTGCGCACCCAGCTGGTCGGCCATTTCAACATCAGCAACACGCTGGCGGTCATGGGCGCGCTGCTGGCCAAGGGCGTGCCGCTCAAGGCCGCAGTCGATGCCATCGAAGCGCTGCGCAGCGCACCGGGACGCATGCAGCAGGTGGGCGGCCAGGATGCGCCGATGGTGGTGATCGACTACGCCCACACCCCGGACGCGCTGGAGAAAACCCTCGAAGCGCTGCGCCAGGTGGCGCACGAGCGCGGCGGCGAACTGTGGTGCGTGTTCGGCTGCGGCGGCGACCGCGATCCCGGCAAGCGCCCGCAGATGGGCCGCATCGCCCAGATGGCCGAGCATGTGCTGGTCACCAGCGACAATCCGCGCAGCGAAGACCCGGCCGCGATCATCGCCCAGATCGTCGCCGGCATGGACGCGGCTCACGCGGGTTCGCGCATGCAGGCCATCGAAGACCGTGCCGCCGCGATCCTGTCGGCGGTGCGCCATGCCGCCAAGCCTGACGTGATCCTGCTGGCCGGGAAGGGCCACGAGCCTTACCAGGAAATCAAAGGCCGCAAGATTCCATTTTCCGACGCCGACCACGCCGCGCTCGCGCTGGCGGCGCGCGCCACCATGATGAGACCTAATTAAATGCGCGGTTCGCTATCCCACCTGTTGCCCCACGTCGCCGGCGCGCGCATGACGCGCGACGCGGCGTTCGACAGCGTCTCCACCGACAGCCGCAGCGCCGGCGCCGGCGCCCTGTTCGTGGCGCTGCGCGGCGAGCGTTTCGACGCCCACGATTTCCTGGCCCAGGTGGCCGCCGCCGGCGCATCCGCCGTGGTGGCCGAACAGCTGCCCGAGGGCTTCGCCCTGCCGGCGCTGGTGGTGCCCGACACCCTGGTGGCGCTGGGCCAGATCGCCAACAGCTGGCGCGCGCAGTTCGCCATTCCCGTCATCGGCGTCACCGGCAGCAACGGCAAGACGACGGTCAAGGAAATGGTCGCCGCCATCCTCGCGGCCGCGCACGGCGAAGACGCGCGCCTGGCCACGCGTGGCAACCTGAATAACGAGATCGGCGTGCCGCTGACCCTGATGCGCCTGAAAGCGAGCCATCGCGCGGCGGTGGTCGAACTGGGCATGAACCATCCGGGCGAAATCGCCCGTCTGACCCGCATCGCCGCGCCCACCATTGGCCTGGTCAACAACGCCCAGCGCGAGCACCAGGAATTCATGCACACCGTGGAAGCGGTGGCGCAGGAAAACGGCTGCGTGATCGCCGGCCTGGACCGCGACGGCGTGGCCGTATTCCCCGGCGACGACACCTACACCGCGCTGTGGCAGGGCCTGGCCGGCCAGCGCCGCAGCATCACCTTCGGCTTTTCCGGTGCCTGCTCGGTGCGCTGCACCCACGCGCCATCGGCATTCGGCAGCACCCTGCAAGTGACCGCGCTGGGCGCGCGCTTCGCGCTGCAACTAGCCGCCGCCGGCGAGCACAATGTGCGCAACGCGCTGGCGGCGATCGCCTGCGCGCTGGCGGCCGGCGTTCCGCAAGAGGCCATCGTGCGCGGCCTGGAAGGCTTCGCCCCGGTCAATGGCCGCCTGCAGAAAAAGCAGGCAAGCTGCGGCGCCACCGTCATCGACGACAGCTACAACGCCAACCCGGATTCGGTGCGCGCCGCCATTGACGTGCTGGCGCAGGCCGCCGCGCCGCGCGTGCTGGTGCTGGGCGACATGGGCGAAGTCGGCACCCAGGGCCAGCAGTTCCATGAAGAGATCGCGGCCTACGCCATCGAGCGCGGCATCGGCACGGTGCTGGCTACCGGCGAGCTGGCGCGTTTCATGGTTGGCCCACAGATTCAGCATTTCGAGCAGTTCGACGAGTTATTGGCAGCACTGGATTCGACACTAGGCAGCAAATCCGACGCAACTGTGCTGGTGAAAGGCTCGCGTTTCATGAAGATGGAACGCGTGGTCGCTCACCTGACCGGATCGACAAACACTAGTAAGGAAGCCCACTGACATGCTGCTCTGGCTCGCACAATATTTTCAGCAAGACCTCGGACCCCTGCGGGTCTTTAACTTCATCACCTTCCGCGCGGTGTTCGCCACCATCACGGCGGTACTGATCGGCCTGTGCGCCGGCCCGGCCGTGATCCGCAAGCTGACCGCCCTCAAGGTCGGTCAGGCGGTGCGCACCGACGGTCCCCAGACCCACCTGAAGAAACACGGCACCCCGACCATGGGCGGCGTGCTGATCCTGATCGCCATCGGCGTGTCCGTGCTGCTGTGGTGCGACTTCTCCAACCGCCTCATCTGGCCGGTGCTGGTGGTGACCCTGGGCTTCGGCGCGGTCGGCTGGGCCGACGACTACCGCAAGGTGGTGTACCAGGACCCCGAAGGCATGCGCTCGGCCGAAAAATACTTCTGGATGTCGCTGATCGGCATCGCCGCCGCGCTCTACCTGGCGTTTTCGGTTTCGGCCTCGACTCCGGCCAAGGTGTGGGAATTGTTCTTCGCCTGGGTGCAGTCGGGCTTTTCGATGGACCTGCCGCCCAAGGCCGACCTGATCGTGCCCTTCGTGAAGACCTTCAGCTATCCGCTGGGCGTGTGGGGCTTCATCGCGCTGACCTATTGCGTCATCGTCGGCTCCAGCAATGCCGTCAACTTTACCGATGGCCTGGATGGCCTGGCCATCATGCCCACCGTGATGGTCGGCTCGGCGCTCGGCCTGTTTGCCTACCTGACCGGCTCGGCCAACTACTCGCGCTACCTGTTCATTCCCCACATTCCCGGCGCCGGCGAACTGCTGATCTTCTGCGGCGCCATGGCCGGCGCGGGCCTGGCCTTCCTCTGGTATAACGCCCACCCCGCCGAAATGTTCATGGGCGACGTCGGCGCGCTGGCCCTGGGCGGCGCGCTCGGCACCATCGCCGTCATCGTGCGCCAGGAGATCGTCCTGTTCATCATGGGCGGCGTGTTCGTGGCCGAAACCCTGTCGGTGATTATCCAGGTCAGCTGGTTCAAGTACACCAAGAAGCGCTACGGCACCGGACGGCGCGTGTTCCTCATGGCGCCGCTGCACCACCACTTCGAACAGAAGGGGTGGAAGGAAACCAAGGTCGTGGTGCGCTTCTGGATCGTCACCATGATGCTGGTCCTGATCGGCCTGTCCACTTTGAAGCTGCGTTAATGAACTACCACGGACAACACGCACTGGTACTGGGGCTCGGAGAATCCGGGCTCGCGATGGCGCAATGGCTGGCCCGTTGCGGCGCGCGCGTGCGCGTGGCCGACACGCGCGCCGAGCCGCAGCGCCTGCCCGCGCTGCGTGCTGCCGTGCCTGACGCCGAATTCGTCGGCGGCGACTTGTCCGCCGCGCTGCTCGACACCATCGACTTCGTGGCCGTGAGCCCTGGGCTGGCGCCGAACCGCGAGCTGGCCGAGATCGTGCCGGCCGCCGCCGAACGCACTATCCCCGTATGGGGCGAGATCGAACTGTTCGCGCAAGCGCTGGCCGACCTGAAGACCGAACGCGCCTACGCGCCCAAGGTCGTCGCCATCACCGGCACCAACGGCAAGAC
>CAMLHI010000289.1 GCA_946479705.1 uncultured Oxalobacteraceae bacterium | reverse complement strand
GGGTTTCGTAGCGCTCCTTGCTCATGAACAGGCCGAACGCCTGTTTTGGATACATGGGCGCCGCGCCCGTGAGGTCGCGGTAGCCAGCCACCACCTGGTCCAGGCTGTCGCCGCCCATGAAGTAGTAATCGACGCCGCCCGGGGCGCTTTCGGCCCACAGCGAGGCGCCGTCGGCATTGTCGGTAAAGCGCATCTTCGAATAGGTATCCCACAGGATGCCGTAACGCTCCGAGGACATCATCACCGGGATGACGATGCCGATATTGGTCTGCACCAGCAGTAAATCCTTGTTGCGGCGGTTGACTTCGCCTTCGCCCAGGAAACCGAAGCCGTAGATGGCTTCCTCGGGCTTGAGCGTGAAGGTGTTGCGCGCCTCGTAGGTCGGCGCGCCGGCCACCTCGATCTGTTTCAAGGACTGCGGCGCGGCCTGGCGCTCGCGCGTGTAGACCTTGCCCTTGGCATCCTGGAAGGTGAGGGCGCCGCTGGCCTTGTCGATGACGATGCGCAGCCGCTTGCTCTCGATGGTCAGGCGGCCGGCTTCATCGCGCGTCGTGAAGGCGACGGCGGCGGGCTTGCCAGTGACGACGATGCTCGGGTGGCGCCAGAAATTGGCGGCCAGCGTGGAGTTCACGCGGACGGTCGCGGGGCCGTAGAAGATCACGTTCTTGGTCATCCCGCCTGCGCGGATTTGTACGCCGTGCTCGATCGGCGAATACGAGAATGGCGCGGCCGCGCCCGCGACCTGGACCAGGTGGCCGTTGGCGTCGAGGCCGGCCGGTGGCGCTGCGTTGGCGTGGGCTGCGAAGACGGCGAGCAGGGCTATTGCCGATAGTGGGGCGTGGTTTCCCATCTTTTTCCTTGTGTGCGGGTAGGTCGGAGCTTGATCGCGGGGGCTGCCCTCATGTAGCGGAAAATTCGCCGTCCCGCATCGACTGAATCGCCGGGAACAGGGCGCCGACGGTCATCGATATCGTGTACAGAAAATATAGTATACCAGCGGACTCGTGGTTGCTGCTACAGCCCGGCAATACAATGTCGGTCGCCCTGGCCGCGCTGGCCAGCCCGTGCCTTGCCGACGATATGGCGGCCTCCGGCCGCACGCCGCAATGGGGCGACCAGGGCAATGGCCGCTACCGCAATCCGGTGCTGCCGGCCGACTACAGCGATCTCGATGCGATCCGCGTCGGCGCCGACTACTATGCGATCAGCTCGAGCTTCCAGTATTCCTCCGGGATGGCGATCCTGCATTCGCGCGACCTGGTCAACTGGGACACCGTGGGCCACGCCGTGCCCGACCTGACCCAGATCTCGCCCGAGCTCAATTGGGACAAGATGAACCGCTATGGCCGCGGCATCTGGGCCGGCGCCATCGGCCACCACGCGGGGCGCTACTGGATCTACTTCGGCACGCCGGACGAAGGCTACTTCATGACCAGCGCCGCGCGTCCCGAAGGGCCGTGGGCGCCGCTGCGCCAGATACTGGCCGAACCCGGCTGGGACGACTGCGCGCCGTTCTGGGACGACGACGGCAAGGGCTATTTCATCGGCACGCACTTCAGCGACGGCTACAAGATCCACCTGTGGGAAATGAGCCCCGACAACACCAGCCTGATCGCCGGCTCGGACCAGGTGATTTACCAGGCCAAGGGCAGCGAAGCGAACAAGCTGTACAAGTTCAACGGCAGCTACTACCACTTCTACAGCGAAGTGCGCGGCGACACGCGCGTGATGATGATGCGCCGCGCCGCTTCGATCCGCGGCCCCTGGTCCGACAAGCGCCAGCTCATGCACGGCGACCGCGTCGCCATGGAGCCGAACCAGGGCGCGATCGTTCAGCGACCGGAGCAGAACTGGTATTTCTTTACCCATCACGGCAGCGGCGACTGGTCCGGCCGCGCCGCCAGCCTGCTGCCGGTGCACTGGATCGATGGCTGGCCGGTGATCGGCCAGCCCGACGGCGCCGGCATCGGCACCATGGTGTGGGAAGGCGCCATGCCCGCCACCGGCGCCACGCCCACCTTCCCGCAAGGCGGCGACAATTTCAGCGGCAGGGAACTGGCGCCGGTGTGGGAATGGAATTACCAGCCGCGCAAGGACAAGTGGTCGCTGGCGGTCCGTCCCGGCTTCCTGCGCCTGCATGCGTTTGCCGGCCTCGACGGCGGCAATCTGCTCAAGATCGGCAATGTGCTGAGCCAGCGGGTGGTGCGCAGCGCTGGCCAGAGCTTCATCGCGCGCATGGAGCTCAGGGGCATGGCCAATGGCCAGCATGCCGGGCTGGCCCACTTTTCGGCACAGCCGGACTCGGCTAATCGAGCCGAGTCCACGGCCTCGGCGGGCATCGTCATGGCCGCCGGCAAGCGCTACGTCGAAATCTCAAGCGACGGCAGTCACACCCGCCTGCGGCGCTGGCAGCATGACGCCATCTGGCTGCGTTCGAGCTGGAGCCTGGATGGCAAGAGCACGCTTGCCGTCAGCGCCGACGGCAAGCGGTTTGCGCCGGTGCTGGCCGGCTTCCCCTTGACCTGGGGCGCCTACCGCGGCAGCCGCGTCGGCCTGTTCAGCTTCAATCCCGCGGCCGAACGCGGCTATGTCGACATCGACGCGGTCAGCTATGCGATCGGTGGCCGCGACGGCGCTCCCGCCCAGTGAGTTCTAGGGGGGGCTGGCTGTATCGGCGGCCGATGTGTCGGCTGATTTTTCAAGGATGTCGTAATGCCGTTCGGCTGGTGGCGATCGATTCGTTGACGCACGGATAATATGGACATCCCGTGCCGGGCCCGGCAAGATCATCCTCCGCAATCGCACACTCCGGAGGCTCTATGTTTGATCACGTGAAATTTGGCGTCAGCGACTATGAGGCGAGCAAGGCATTTTTCCTCAGGGCACTCGAACCGCTCGGTGTGGCGCTTGTTTCGGAGGGGCCGCCATCCTACGGTGTCGAGCTGGCCGCACAGGGACCGACGTCGCTGTGCCTGTTTCGTACCGATCAGAAGCCGGCGTACCTTCATCTGGCGTTCACGGCCGCAACGCGCCAGCAGGTCGACGCCTTCCATCGGGCCGCGCTGGAAGCCGGCGGCAAGGACAACGGCGCCCCCGGCCTGCGCCCGCAGTACCACGCCAACTACTATGCCGCGTTCGTGATCGGACCGGATGGGCACAACATCGAAGCGGTTTGCCACACTCGCGAGGCTTGAGCGATAGCACCGTCAAGCAGGAGCTTAGTCAGCGTGTACCCAGCACCGTCTTGAGCGGCACCCCGAGCTGTCAGATGATGCGGTCGAACGCGGCGTCCACCAAGCGTATCCGCGCCGCTAGCTAGGATTAATGGTCGAAGCTAACGACTCTCGACAGTTTCCAACCCTCGGATGTTCACTCCAAGTTCAACGACACGGAGCGGGACATGGGAAAGCTAGAATCTTACGTCTCGAAGGAGGCGGCCTGGCGTAGGCGCGTTCCCGTCAGACCAAGCCAGGCATTTTCGAGGCCGGGGCGGACCGGTATCAGCGCTTGCTGCGCGCTTTTGCCCGCAGCTCCTTTTGCGCTGCGACTTCCCATTTCTTCACCAGCGCGTACCACGCGAAGCTAACCAGTGCCGCAATCGGAGTGGCAATCACGAATGCCATTGGCCCTGCCTGGCCGCGCCGCACCGCGTGGCCGGTGATTTCGCGCACATGCTGGTCGTGCGCTTTGGCAACCTCGAATCCGTCCATCAATCCGGGGGCGAACTTGGTCGTGAGCCAGAGATTTACGAACATCATGCCGAAAAATAGGGGAATAATCGTGAAACAGAACATACCCTTGCGCGGGCTCGTAAAGCTGATGTTGTTTAAGAAGACGTAGGTGCCGACGCTATAAGCGACGGCGATGAGAAAGAAGATGGTCACAAGTGTTTCCCGAAAGTTGGACGGCTGATTATAGCCAGTTTGTACTGACGGATCGGAATCTCGGCCAGCGCCGGGCTGGCGCATGCGGCCATGACGAGGGTACAGGCGAGTAACCGGTCATCAGCCGGCGCCCGTACGCCGTCCGTGATCGTGCCGCCAGGCCAGCCAGACGGTGTTGTGAAGACGCTTAACAGCGCTAGCGCGCCGCTTGCTCCACCTTCCGCGCCCCGGCGTGCTCGGCGATCGCCGCCATCAGCGCGGCCGGTTCGACCGGCTTGGCCAGGTAGG
>CAMLHI010000288.1 GCA_946479705.1 uncultured Oxalobacteraceae bacterium | reverse complement strand
TGGAAGCCACGCGCAAGATCGGACAGGCGCTGCTGGCCGATTTCGACAAGGAGCATGCCCCCGGCGCTCCCGGCACCGAAGTGACATTGAAGAAGCTGGCGGCATCCATCGACTTGCGTCCTTGGTGTGCGGAAACGCCCGACGTCGAAAAATTCATGAAGGAACCGACGCGTGACAATCTGAAAGCGATGCTGCTCCATGTCGACCATGGCTTCGACATACTCAAGATGCATTCCCTGATCAATAAGGTCAGCGGGACCTTTTCGGACGAGATCGCATGGAGGGAGAATGCCGACGCGAGATACCACGAAGTCCTGCAGCCTGCCCGCAATACGCGTCCGTTCCAGGCGATGGCGGAACGTGGCGTCAATTCTTCCGGAGCACACGAGGGGTTGGAGAAAAAACTGGGCCTGGCGATCGAGACTAGCGCTTACGGCACCGGCCTGGCCAGTCATCCCGAATATGAGAAACAGAATAGCTTCCACTCCGCGAAAGACAGCAGTTATGGGCGCATGAACCCGGATATGAGACAGTTATCCACGATGGAACAACAAGCTCTGCACCATGGACACGCCATCGTTACTGGCCTCTCCGGCAACGCCAACCTGCTGACTTACCTAAGCCGGGACATTGCCAAGAAAGACAGGGAGTTCTCCACCGAGCAAGCCGCCTTGGCAAGCATGATGTTTCTTGTATTTGACGGCGGGCATTCGCTCAACGAAGTGATGGCGGTTCACACGGGTGTGACCTTGAGTGAAAACGTGAAGCTCAGTGAGGAAGAAAAAGCAGAAACCGGCGAGATTGAAAAGCGATTCCGGGCCGGCAAAGCGCCGCAGTCCATCATCCAGAGACGGGTGCGACACTATTTGCAAACGACGCTGGACGACAAACAGAAGAATGCGCTCGTGCAACATCTGGAAGGCTACCACCTCGACTATCACGACATTATCAAGCTGGCAAAACGCAAAGGAAATGATGACGAGGTTCGTGCCGCCATGGACACGGCGCTCGACAAGACCATCGATTATTTCAACGACAACAGCTATTACGTGGGACAGAATGCGGCCGCCGGCGCGATGACGTGAAGCGGGCCGGCGAACCGGATCAGCGTGTCGCGGGAAAATTCTGGCATGAAATGTGCTTGACCATTCCCCATGACCGCCATCGCACCCCGCCTCGCCATCCACCGTGCCTCGATCGGGGCTCTACGGACCGCCTGCAGGGGCCGAAGGCTGGCCCTGGCATTCAAGCAGGGTCCAGTTGAAGGCGGCGCATGAAGATCGCATGCCTAATGCCGAACACATCAGTGCTGAAGGCGGTGCGTGCCGCATTCGTGCAGGCAGGCGACGATTGCGTCGACTTTTCGGCGGACGTGGCGCTGTTTCGCGCCTTACCCAGGCAAAAGTTCGACCTGATTGTGGTCGATTTCGTCGTGCCGCCTACCCCCGACGATACCATTGTGTCCTGGCTCAAATGCCGTTCCGGCAACGACACTCCGGTGCTGGGCCTGGCGCACCGACATGACGCCCGGATGACGGCGCTGGTGCTCAATGCCGGCGCCGACGATATGCTGGTGTGGCCGTTCGACCCCATTGAATTGCTGGCGCGGGCCAAGGCGCTGGTGCGCCGCAGTAATCCGCGCAGCGCGCGCCGCCGCATCGAACTGGCCGGCTTTTCGCTCAACCGCGACAGCAGCAAGTTCGCCTACCTCGGCGTGCCGATTGGCCTGACATCGCGCGAGTTCGGCCTGGCATGGATGCTGTTCTCATCGCCCGGCGTCTACATCTCGCGCGAAACCATCGGCACCTCGCTCTGGAGCGCCGACAGCGAGGTGGCCGGCCGCACCATCGAGCAGCACGTCTACAAATTGCGCAAGAAATTGCAGCTGGGCACGGAACGCGGAATCAGCATCCGTACCGCATACGGCCAGGGCTACCGGCTGGAGCTGTTGGGGCAGCAGCCGGGGGCCTGACCGCGCGGGTCCGGCCGATGGCCCGGCCGGACTACTCGACCGCCTTTACCATGTCTTCGATGACCTTCTTGGCGTCGCCAAACACCATCATCGTGTTGGGCTGGTAGAACAGGTCGTTGTCGAGACCGGCGTAACCGGAGGCCATCGAGCGTTTGTTGACGATGATGCTCTTGGCTTTGTAGGCTTCCAAGATCGGCATGCCGGCAATGGGCGACTTGGGGTCCTTGGCGGCCGGATTGACCACGTCGTTGGCGCCCAGCACCAGCACCACGTCGGTCTGGCCGAATTCGGCATTGATGTCTTCCATCTCGAACACCTGGTCGTAGGGCACTTCGGCCTCGGCCAGCAGCACGTTCATATGCCCAGGCATGCGCCCCGCCACCGGGTGGATGGCGTATTTCACCGTCACGCCCTTGTGCGTGAGCTTTTCGACCAGCTCCTTGAGCGAGTGCTGGGCGCGCGCCACCGCCAGGCCGTAGCCGGGCACGATGATCACGGTCTCGGCATTGCTCATGATGAAGGCGGCGTCGTCGGCCGAACCGGACTTGACCGGCCGCTGCACCTGCTCGCCCGTATCCACCGCAGCCGCTTCGCCGCCGAAACCGCCCAGGATCACATTGAAGAAGGAGCGGTTCATGGCCTTGCACATGATGTAGGAGAGAATCGCGCCGGACGAACCCACCAGCGAACCGGCGATGATCAGCATCGAGTTGTTCAACGAGAAGCCGATGCCGGCCGCGGCCCAGCCGGAGTAGCTGTTGAGCATGGACACCACCACCGGCATGTCGGCGCCCCCGATCGGGATGATGATCAAGACGCCCAGCACGAAGGACAGCGCGGCCATGATGATGAACGGGGTCCAGGCCGGCGCCATGCCGTCGGCAAAGCAAAACATCAGCCCGAGCACGACGATGGCGATAGCCAGCGCCAGATTGAGCATGTGCTGGCCGGCGAAGCGCACCGGGGCGCCCTGGAACAGGCGGAACTTGTACTTGCCGGACAGTTTTCCGAAGGCGATCACCGAACCGGAAAAGGTCACCGCACCGACGAAGGTGCCGATGAACAGTTCGAGGCGGTTACCGAACGGCAGCGCCTGGCCCTGGCCCGTGATGCTGAAAGCCCAGGGTTCGGACACCGCGGCCACGGCGATGCAGACAGCGGCAAGACCGATGAGCGAGTGCATGGCGGCGACCAGCTCGGGCATCTTGGTCATCTCGACCTTCCTGGCGGCATACGCACCGATCCCGCCGCCGGCCACGACACCCAGCGCCACCAGGGCGAAGCCCATGCCGCCGGTACTCATCATGGTCTTGAGCTTGAGGATCAGGGCCACCGTGGTCAGGGCCGCGATGGCCATGCCGGCCATGCCGAAGGTGTTGCCCATGCGCGCGTTGGCGGGCGAGGACAAGCCCTTGAGGGCCTGGATGAAGCAGACCGAGGCGACCAGGTACAGCAAGGTCACCAGATTGAAGCTGATGGCGCTCATGCGTGCTCCCCCGTCTTGACTTTGGCTTTCGCTTCCTTCTTCTTGAACATCTCCAGCATGCGCTGGGTGACCAGAAAGCCGCCGAAGACATTGACCGCGGCCAGCGCCACGGCGACGGTGCCGGCCACCTGGCCGACGATGCCGGTGGTCAGGCCCGCCGCCAGCATGGCGCCGACGATGATGATCGCGGAGATCGCATTGGTGACGGCCATCAGCGGCGTATGCAGGGCCGGCGTGACCGTCCAGACCACGTGGTAGCCCACGTAGATGGCCAGCACGAAGATGATGAGATTGACGATGGTATGACTGATTTCCATGGAGTGTCCTGTTCGGTTATTTGCGCAGCACCGTGCCGCCGGCGCAGACCAGGGCCGCCCTGAGAATCTCGTCGTCGCGGTCGATCGCCAGCGCAGCGCCGCCCGGCTGGTCGTCCTTGCCGATGAGGAGCTGGAGGAAGTCGAGCACGTTGCGGGCGTACAGCGCGGAAGCGTCGGCAGCCACCAGCGTGGCAAGATCGGGCTCGCCAATAATGTGCACGCCGTGCCTGACGACGGTCTGCTTGATTTCCGATAGCGGGCAGTTGCCGCCCTGCGCGACCGCCAGGTCGACGATGACGGAGCCGGGCTTCATGGCCTTGACCGTTTCCGCGGAGATCAGCACCGGGGCGCGGCGGCCGGGAATCAGGGCGGTGGTGATGATGATGTCGGCCAGCTTGGCGCGTTCGTGCACCAGTTCGC
>CAMLHI010000287.1 GCA_946479705.1 uncultured Oxalobacteraceae bacterium | reverse complement strand
ATACGCGTACGCTGCGGGACGAATCTTCATGCGTGCATCCTTCCGGGTCGAGAATCGATGATGTGGTTGATTTTATCAGCTTGATATTTCGATCATTCAGGCATTTTGCCCAGAAAAAATACAGTGTGCACGGCACCGGCCCTGCGCCCGCCCGGGCGGCGTCCGTGACGGCATGTTGTGGTATTTTTCCCACCCCATCGTCGAACCGCAATGCGCTTGTCGCCGTCTTAGGGTCAAGGCGGTGCTGGCCGCGCCCCTTGAATTCCGATGTGATGACCGTCATGTCAACCACTTCCTCCTCCCGAAAAGCCGAGACGCACGCGCGGATTGTCGAGGCCGCATCGCGCGCGATCCGGCGTGGCGGCTACGCCGGCACCGGCGTGGCCGATGTGATGAAGGAAGCCGGCCTTACCCATGGCGGCTTCTATGCCCATTTCGCCTCGCGCGATGCGCTGCTGGCCGAAGCGGCCGACCGCGCCGGCGCCAGCGCGCTTGCCGATGCGGCGCGCAGCTGGAAGCGGCCTTCAAACAACTGCTGCCGTTCTCCGAATAGCGCGCTGGCGGCGCGCCAGCGCGGTAGGCGGTTCTTCCTTGTCATTTTCGCGTCCACGCCGCGCGCTGACAAATGTGCAAATGTTACATTTCAAGCTAGGGTTGCACACTTATTTCAACTTTTTGTGGGAATCTGTGAACTTTGAGGGTAGGATTCATTTCTTCAAATCACTAATTGCGCTGACGCTAACCGTTTCCATGCTTCAAGGTAACTACAATCTCGCACTGGTTCTGGCTTCGTTATTCATCGCAAGCATTGCGTCCTATACCACGCTCGACTTGGCCGACCGTATCCGCGCCGTCGCCAGCGGGAGGCGCGCGTACTGGCTGGGCGGCGGCGCGCTGTCGATGGGCCTGGGGATCTGGTCGATGCACTTCATCGGCATGCTGTCCTTTTCGCTGTCGATTCCGCTGGGCTACGACACCGCCATCACCCTGTATTCGCTGGTGATCGCCGGTGCGATTTCCTATTTCGCGCTGGACGTGGCCACCCGCCCGAATTTGACCGCGGCAAAGCTGGCGCTCAGCGGCACGCTGCTGGGCCTGGGCATTTCGGCCATGCACTACACCGGCATGTACGCACTGCGCATGAGCGCCATTGCGTACTCGCCGGTGCTGCTGGCGGCTTCGGTGCTCATTGCCATCGTCGCCGCCACCGCCGCGCTGTGGCTGGCCTATTCGATCCGCGGGCACGACGGGCGGATCTTCTGGCTCTACCGGCCGGCCGCGGCGATAGTGATGGGACTGGCCATCACGGGCATGCACTTCACCGGCATGGCGGCGGTCGATTTTCCGATCGGGACCGTCTGCCGCTCGGTCAGCGAGATCGACAGCACCTGGCTGGCCATGGCGGTCGGCGGCGCTGCCTTCGGCATTCTCACCATCACGGTGGTGCTGTCGATCATCGACGCGCGCCTGGAACACCGTACCGCGCACTTTATCCGCCGCCTCAAGCACCAGGCCAGCCACGACGGCTTGACCGGCCTGGTCAACCGCAAGCAGCTCACCGAGCGCCTCGAAGACGCTTGCACCGAACACCAGGCACGCCAGGAGCGTTTCGCCGTGTTCTTCATCGACCTGGACGGTTTCAAGGCCATCAACGATTCCTTCGGTCACAGCACCGGCGACGAGGTGCTCAAGGAGGTGGCGCGGCGGCTCAGCGCGGCGGTGCGGCGCCACGACGTGGTGGCGCGCTTCGGCGGCGACGAATTCGTGGTGCTGATCGAGGCCATCGACGGACTCGACGACGTGGCCCAGGTGGGCGACAAGCTGCTGGCGGCCTTCGGCGCCGAATTCCAGCTGCCGGACATTTCCATGTGGCTGTCGCCGAGCATCGGCATCAGCGTCTATCCCGACCATGGCGACTCGACCGACGTGCTGCTCGGGCGGGCCGACGCGGCCATGTACCTGGTCAAGGCGAGCGGACGCAATCACTACCGGTTCTACGAAGAAGCCATGAACGCCTCGGCCATGCGCAAGGTGCAGATCCAGCAGGGCATCAAGACGGCCATCCGCGAAGGCCAGTTCTTCCTGCTGTTCCAGCCCAAGTTCGATTGCGCCGATGGCGCCATGGTCGGCGCCGAAGCGCTGCTGCGCTGGCACCATCCGGAGCTGGGTGTGGTGTCGCCCACCGAATTCATTCCGATTGCCGAAAAGTCCGGGCATATCCTGTCCATCGGCAATTGGGTGCTGGAACAGGTGTGCCAGCAGTTGCGGGTCTGGGAAGGCGAGGGCGAGCGCGCGCTGCAGGTGGCGGTCAACATCTCCCCGGTCCAGCTGGCGGCGCCGTCGCTGGTCACGGACATTCTCGCGATCGTGGGCCGGTACCAGATCGACCCTGCCCATATCATGCTGGAGATTACCGAATCGGCGGCCATGAGCGATGCCGAACTGACCCACGCGACCATCGACAAGCTCAAGGGGGCCGGCTTCATGCTGGCCATCGACGATTTCGGCACCGGCTATTCGAGCTTGAGCTATCTGCAGGAATTCGGCATTCATCAGCTCAAGGTCGACCGCGCGTTCATCCAGGCCCTGAGCAAGGGCGACGGCAAGGGCTATGCGGTGGTCTCGGCCATCATCGGCCTGGCCCATGCGCTCGGCCTGGAAGTGGTGGCCGAAGGCGTCGAGACCGTGGATCAGCTGAATGTCTTGAAAGGCTTGCGCTGCGACCAGATCCAGGGTTACCTTCTCGGTACGCCCATGCCCAGCAGCGAGTTGCTGCGGCTGGCGGACCGCGCCCCGACGGCAGCGCTGCGATAGCATTCCTTTTAGATAGATTTGTTGCTTATTGGCAGTTAAATCTATCCATGTGCCGACACCTTTGGTAGTATGGCTGTCGGCATGCCACACTCACGCATCCCTGTGCCCATTCCGCCACGGCCGCTCATGCCCTGACGCAATGCCCTTGGATGCATGCCGATCAGCCATCCGCTGATCCTCCGCGCCAGAGTTTGTTATTCACTTCGCTTGCCGCTATGAATTCTATCTCGAAATCGGAATCGACCCGCATGCTGCTCGGCACGGCCCTGCGCAAGGCGCCTTACCTGTTCGGTTTCCTGCTGGCGCTGACGGCGCTGCTGTTGATCTGGCACGATGTGGGCATGGAACGGGTGGTCGAACTGTCTGCCCGCCATGCTTACCACGTGCACGGCGAGACCGACCGCGAAGGTGGCGGCGACTCCACCGTCCAGCTGAAACGGGTGGGCGAGGATCTGGTCCTCGAGTGCCAGCTCGTCAAGAAGCACAACTGGCCGTATTGCAAGTTTTCCTTTGAAGTCGGCTCCCCTGCCGCCGGGCTGGACCTGTCAAGCTTCGATGCGGTGTCCATCGACGCCACTTACGACGGTCCCGCACCGCATCTGGCGCGCCTGGCGCTGATCAATTTCGACCACGGCCTGTCGCAGCCGAAGGAGTGGAAGACCTACAAGGTCAACGAAGTCGAGTCGTTCGAAGTGGTGCCCGGCCGCGTGGTGCACCTGCCCTTGAGCATTGTTGCCGTCGCATCGTGGTGGAAAGATCTCGCCCATCCACCGGTCGAATTTTCCGGCCCGCGCATGGATCACGTCATGACCGTCCAGCTCCAGACCGGCGTGTACAACCCCATCGGCACGCACGTGCTGACCCTGCGCGCGATCCGCTTCCACGGCAAGCTGATCACCAGGAACCAGTTGCTGACCTTCCTGATCTCGTTGTGGATCGCCTGCGCCATCGGCTGGCCGGCCTTGCTGGCCTTGATGCTGCGACGCGAGCTCAGCAACAGCCAGGTCGAGCTGCGCCTGCTTGCCGAACTCAACCGCGCGCTGCGCCTGGAAACCCAGCAACTGGCCGGCCAGGCCCACCACGATGCGCTCACTGGCGTGCTCAATCGCGAGGGTTTGCGTGCCGAACTGATGCAAACCTCAAGCTTGCTGGCCGATCCAATGTCGGTGATCTTTGCCGACGTCGACCATTTCAAGCGCGTCAACGACACCTATGGCCACGAGGTTGGCGACCAGGTGCTCAAGCTGTTCGCCGAAACGATCGCGGCGAATATACGCGGCAGCGACCGTCTGGTGCGCTGGGGCGGTGAAGAATTCCTGCTGGTGTGCCCGATGAGTGACGTGCACCAGGCCGCCGGCCTGGCGGAAAAGCTGCGCCTCAGCCTGCA
>CAMLHI010000286.1 GCA_946479705.1 uncultured Oxalobacteraceae bacterium | reverse complement strand
AGGCCTTGCTGAACATGCTCGACGCCGCCTACGGCATGAAGCCCGAGCTGTTCGAGTGGATCGAAGCGCCAAGCACGTTCGGCGCCCGGCTCGAACTGTTCGACCGCGTCGAGCATGCCGAGGCGCTGCTGTTCGGTGCGCACCGGCTGCTCTTGCAGATGACTGGCTGGCTGTGCGCGCGCCAGCTGGCGGTGGAGCGCATCGTGCTGCATCTGGAACATGAGCGCGGACGGGTGGCACGGGCCCCGACCGCGCTCGATATCCTGCTGGCCGAACCGACCTGGCGCGACCAGCACCTGATGCGGCTGCTGAAGGAGCGCCTGGGCAAGCTCGAACTGGCCGCGCCCGTCATCGGCCTGCGCCTGGAAGCGCCCCAGGTGCAGCCGATGGAGCCGCCCAGCGACTGCCTGTTTCCCGAACCGGGCGGCAGCGATGCAGACCAGGCGCGCATGTTCGAACTGCTGGTGGCCCGCCTGGGGCCGGAAAACGTGTTGCAGGCGGCGCCCCAGGCCGATTACCGGCCGGAGCTGGCCAATGTGTGGGTGCCGGTGCAGAAGGCGATTCGTCCGGCGGCCATGCAGGCGCAGTTGCCGTCCGATGTGGAGAGTTTGCCCAGGCCGGTGTGGTTGCTGGCCAAGCCGATCGCGCTACTGACGCGCAATCACCGTCCGTTCTATGGTTCGCCGCTGAAAATCGCATCGAATCCGGAACGTATCGAAGCTGGCTGGTGGAACCAGTCGCAAACGCGCGACTACTTCATCGCCCAAGGAGAGGACCATGCGTATTACTGGGTGTATCGCGAACGTATTGTGGGTGCCGACAACGAATCCGAGCCGCGCTGGTTTCTGCAGGGCTTGTTCGGCTGACACCGCGCAGGGTATCGGCGGGTGCCGGCGGCGCGCTGTCCCTGCGCGCCCGCTGAATGCCGCGACAGGCCGGAACATGGCGCATCGGCGTCAACCCGCCGGCATGCCGCGAGCACGCAGGGCAAGCAAGGCATTATTCGTCGTCGAAGTCTTCAGCCAGGTTGCGCCAGCCCTTGAGCTTGGCAAACGCGCTGAATTCCTCGGGCGCCTCGAGCACGATCAGCTTGCGGTCCTGCAGGCCGGGATCGCTGTGCGCGAAGTTCGGTCCCACGTAGCCCAGGGCGCGCAGGCGGTCGATGATATTGCCGACCAGGGCCTTGTCCTTGTACAGGCCGGGTTCGATGGGCGCGGCAAAGTCGACGTACACGTCAATAATTCCGTAGCCCTCGTCGAAGATGCGTATGCCCTTGACGTCGTGGGAACGGCCACTGCTGTCGCTGGCCTTGAACGGGCCGCTCAGCTGGATGTCGGTATCGGTTGTCATGGCGGCAGCATAACATTATCGGCGCCACGCCGTCAGGGGCAAGCCATGCGTGCGCGGCCGCAAGCGGCGCCGGCATGGCCCCTGTCCGCCATGCGCCGCCACGCTTTCTTCGACCTACTTCAGCGGCCGAAGAATCGCTTCGAGCCGGTCCACCGTGCCAGCAATGCGCTCCAGATGCGGATAGCGCAAGCCCCCGTGATAGTCCAGGTTCACCGTGCGGAAATTCTGCCCCTTGCGCACCAGCAGGGCGAGCGGGGCCTTGCCATCCTTGGCCGCGGCGCCGATCGCCGCCTTCAATACCTCCGGTTTGTAGGCCCGGTTGTTGACCGCGGCAATCGTCGTGCCCGATACCAGTCCGGCCTGGAAAGCCACACCATCCCACTGCACGCCATCGATCACGCCATCGGGCTTGATCGCCATGCCCAGGGAATAGCTGAAATCGCTGATCTTGTTGCGTTCCTCGGCCGCCTTGGTATAGGCGCTGGGCGTGTCGGTGTAGACCAGCTTCCAGCCGGCCCGGGCCAGCCCGTCCAGTGGCGCGCCCGTCTCATGGCCGTCGAGCCGCGCATGCAGATAGCCAGCCCAGTCGGACGCCTGCACGGCCGTCAGCGCCATGAGCACATCGTCGAAGGTATAGGGGGCAGGCCCCAGGCTGCCGTCGGCAATGCCGAAGAAAGCACGCGCCAGGTCGTCGAGCGAGCTTTTGTCGCCGGACAGTTCGCGAATGCGGGTGTCGATGTCCAGCCACACCAGCATGCCTTCGACGTAATAGTCCTCGCTGCGTTGCCAGCTGCTCCAGCCCAGCGGCCGGCGGGCCTGCACGATCGGATCGTTCACCGTATCCTGCAGCGCGCGCCAGCTGCGGCCCTTGACGGCATCCGAGCGCGCGGCGCTGGCGGCCAGCGCATCGCGCACGCCCGCTGGCGACACCAGGCCCGAGCGGGCCGACAGGACGTGGCCCCAGTACTGGGTTTGTCCTTCGTACACCCACAGCAGGCTGTTTTGTACCGGGACGTTGAAGTTCGGCACTACCTGATCGGCGGGGCGGCGGAACTTGCCGTTCCACGAGTGCGTCAATTCATGCGGCAACAGCTCGCGGCCCGGTTCGGCCTTGGACCAGTCCGTAAAGTAGCCCGGCTTGACGCCGATCTCACTCGACTGATGGTGCTCGCGGCCGATGCTGCCGAATTCATCCGACAGCGCCAGCAGAAAATCGTAATGCCTGTAGTGGCGCGAACCGAACAGCTTGATGGCCTGGCGCACCAAGGCGCGGTGGGCGGCAATCTGTTCCGGCTTGGCGTCCAGGCTCTCGGGATTGTCGGCCACCAGATTCAGGTGCACCGGGGCGCTGGCGCCAGGGTCGAGATCGATGCGCTTGAAGTAGCGTCCCGCAAACAGCGGCGAGTCGATCAGGGTATCCAGGTCGAGCGGCTTGAAACGTACCACCTTGCCCTGGCGTTCAGCCGTCTCGAGCGCCGTGCCGTACTGCCAGCCCTCGGGCAGGGTGAGGGAGGGCTGGACCATGATGCGGCGGCTGGCGTAGCCGGCCGGGTAGAGCGTCATGGCTTGCCATTGCACGCCCAGCATGTCGGCGGTCATGGTGATGCGGCCCTGGCTGCTGTCGAGCGGCGACAGGAACTGGTACTCGGCGTCGAGCGTTGCCACTCCTTCCGGCACCGTCACGTGGAAAGCGTGCACATTGACCGGGTCGCGCACCCAGTTCAAGGGCAGGCCGGCGGCGCTGAGGCGCAGGCCGGCCAGCTGGTTGAGCGGGTTGCTGGGGCCGTGATTGCCATGCACCCATTGCGGGTACAACAAGGTCAGCGCGCCGGGCGTGACCGGAATGGCCGCCTTGATACGGAAAATCTGCTGGCCGACATTGCTCGCATCGACCTGCAGCGCGATCGTGCCGGGGTAAGGCAGGTCTTGCGGCGCGGGAACCTCGGCGCGAACCGGCAAGGCGGGCGCCAGGGCCAGCAGCGCCGCGCAGGCGAACGATAGGGCGGCGGCAGTGCGGCTGGACATGCGGCCGGACATGCGCCTGGACATGGGGCTGGCGATGCGGCTGGCGATGCGGCGTGGCGTTGTTTGCTTCATGAGTCCGTTTAAAAAGTGGCGCTTGGCGACGTTCCGGGCAGTGAGCGGGCAGGGCGGGTAGCCCGTGCCCCGCAGGGCGAAAAATGCTCGGCAGAGTCTACCATCAAGCAAAATTTTTTTCGGTCCATTGGGCAAAGAACCGTGTTTTTCAAGCCCTTGAAAACCCGCCGGGGGACACTAGATTGGAACCAACGGATGCTCCTCGGAGGTCCGTTCATTTATCGCTTAACTTTGAAAAGGATATTTCCATCATGCGTACTTTTGACCTGACTCCTCTGTATCGTTCCGCTATCGGCTTCGACCGTCTGGCCAGCCTGCTCGAGCAGCGCGCCGACGCCCAGCCGAGCTATCCACCGTATAACATCGAACTGGTAAGCGAAGACAAGTACCGCATCGTCATGGCACTTGCCGGCTTCAGCCGTTCGGAAATCGAGATCATTGCCGAGCGCGATTCCCTGCAAGTGGTCGGCCGCAAGCAGAAGGATGAACAACAGCGGACTTACCTGCATCGCGGCATTGCCGCACGTGATTTCGAGCAGCGCTTCCAGCTGGCCAATCACGTCAAGGTAACCACCGCTTCCTTCGACAACGGCATGCTGACCGTCGAACTGGTCCGTGAAGTGCCAGAAGCGCTCAAGCCGCGCAAGATCGCCATCGACGGTGGTGACGGCAACAATGTCCAGGTATTGGAACAACGCCAGGCCGCCTAAACGCGGAGCGGTGACATGAACCGGGGCGCCCGCGGTCTGGGGCGCCCCGCTGCATT
>CAMLHI010000285.1 GCA_946479705.1 uncultured Oxalobacteraceae bacterium | reverse complement strand
TCGTTCACCAGCCTGTTCGTGTATCCGGAAGTGGACGATTCGATCGAGATCGAGGTCAATCCGGCCGACATCCGGGTCGATACCTACCGCGCCTCCGGTGCCGGCGGTCAGCACATCAACAAGACCGACTCGGCGGTGCGCATGACGCACGCCCCGACCGGCATCGTGGTGCAGTGCCAGAACGACCGCAGCCAGCACCGCAACCGTGCCGAGGCGATGGAAATGCTCAAGGCCAAGCTGTACGAGCACGAACTGCGCAAGCGCATGAGCGAGCAGCAAAAGCTGGAAGACTCCAAGACCGATGTCGGCTGGGGCCACCAGATCCGCTCGTATGTGCTGGACCAGTCGCGCATCAAGGACTTGCGCACCAACTTCGAAACGGGCAATACCAAGGGCGTGCTGGACGGCGACCTGGACGACTTCATTTCGGCTTCACTCAAGCAAGGGGTTTAAGCAATGGCGGGAGCGGCACGCGCATTCATTTTCGATATGGACGGCACCATCGTCGACAACATGGCTTTCCATACCCAGTCGTGGATCGCCTTCTTCGAGCGGCGCGGCAAGGCCATCGAGGCGGACGAGTTCTTCCGCGCCACGGCCGGCCGCCAGGGTCCGGAAATCATGCGCACCTACATTGGCGACCATTTGCAGGACGAGGAAATCAGCGTCCTCAATGACGAAAAGGAAAGCGTCTACCGCGAGCTGTACGCGCCGCACCGCAAGACCACCGGCGGCTTCGATGCGCTGGTGACGCGCGCCAAGGCCGATGGCGTCAAGCTGGCCGTGGCCACCGCCGCGCCCAATGCCAACATCGCGTTCACGCTCGACGGGCTGGACCTGCGCCGCCACTTCGACGCGATCGTGGGCGCCGCCGACGTACCGCGCGGCAAGCCGCATCCGGACGTGTTCCTGGCAGCGGCCGAACGCTGCGGCGTGGCGCCCGAGCACTGCATCGTGTTCGAAGACGCGCCCCTGGGCGTGGAAGCGGCACGCCGCGCCGGCATGCGCGCGGTGGTCCTGACCACCACCCTGCCGGCCGAGGCCTTCGCCGAATTCGACAATGTCATTCATATCGCCAGCGATTTTTCCGCGCTGACGGTGGCCGAGCTGTTCTCGGCCTAAGCACCCCACATTCACAAGCACTCACACGGTATCGAATCATGACCACGGAAACCCACGACCAGGCCGGCGCACCGGCAGACGAAAACAAGATCATCAGCGAACGCCGCGCCAAGCTGGCCGCGATCCGCGAAAAAGGCGTGGCCTTCCCGAACGACTTCCGTCCGCAGCACAATGCCGCCGACCTGCATGCCCAGTACGGCACCCTGTCGCGCGAGGAACTGGAAGCCGCCCCGGTGCCGGTGGTGCTGGCCGGCCGCATGATGCTCAAGCGCGAAGCCGGCAAGAAAGCCGCCTTTGCCACCCTGCAGGATTCCTCCGGCCCGCGCGCCGACGGCCGCATCCAGATCTATGCCACGCTCGACCTGACCGGCGAGGCAGCCATGGCCGCCCTGCACCACTACGACCTGGGCGACATCCTGGGCGTGGAAGGCACCCTGTTCAAGACCAAGACCGACGAGCTGACCGTCAAGGTCACCACCTTGCGCCTGATTACCAAGTCGCTGCGCCCGCTGCCGGACAAGTTCCACGGCCTGGCCGACCAGGAAACCAAGTACCGCCAGCGCTATGTCGACCTGATCATGAACGAGGAAACCCGGCGCACCTTCAAGGCGCGCACCGCGGCCATGTCCTCGATCCGCCGCTTCATGGAAAAAAATGGCTTCATGGAAGTCGAAACGCCCATGCTGCATGTGATTCCCGGCGGCGCCTCGGCCAAGCCTTTCGTCACCCACCACAATGCGCTGGACATGGAAATGTACTTGCGTATCGCGCCCGAGCTCTACCTGAAGCGCCTGGTGGTGGGCGGCTTCGAGCGCGTATTCGAAATCAACCGCAATTTCCGTAACGAGGGCGTGTCGATCCGCCACAATCCGGAATTTACGATGATGGAGTTCTACGCCGCCTATACCGATTACAAGTGGCTGATGGACTTTACCGAAGCGGTGATCCGCCAGGCGGCCGTCGATGCCCATGGCACCGCGCAATTGACTTACGGCGGGCGCGAGCTGGACCTGTCCAAGCCCTTCCACCGCATGACCATCGTCGGCGCCATCAACAAGTATGCGCCGCACTACACCGGCGAGCAGCTGGGCGACGCCGAGTTCATCAAGGCCGAACTGCTGAAATTCGGCGTCAAGCCTTTCGCCAACGCCGGACTGGGCGCGCTGCAACTGGCGCTGTTCGAAGAGACCGCGGAAGCACAGCTCTGGGAGCCGACCTATATCATCGACTACCCGGCCGAAGTGTCGCCGCTGGCGCGCGCCTCGGACACCGTGCCCGGCATTACCGAGCGTTTCGAGCTGTTCATTGTCGGCCGTGAAATCGCCAACGGTTTTTCGGAATTGAACGATGCCGAAGACCAGTCGGCGCGCTTCCTGGCGCAGGTCGCCGCCAAGGATGCGGGCGACGAGGAAGCCATGTATTACGACGCCGACTACATCCGCGCGCTCGAATACGGCATGCCGCCGGCCGGCGGCTGCGGCATCGGCATCGACCGCCTGATGATGCTGATCACCGATTCGCCCAATATCCGCGACGTGCTGCTGTTCCCGCACCTGCGCCGCGAAGACTGAGCCGTCCGCTTCCCATCGTGCACAAGCCGTCCAGCGAGAATTTGCTGGACGGCTTTTTTCAGGGCGCTTCAGCCCATGCGGCGATCCAGGAACAGGCTGTTGCCGGCCGATTTCTTGGCGTGCGCCTTGGCGGCCGTGGCCGCGCTGGCAATGTCGTGGTGCGAAGCAAAGCGCCCGGGCGCCACCCGGATGACGCCCAGCGATAAGCTCATCAGCGGGAAGAACACGGCCTTGCCCTGCCGGTCTTCACTGAAGAAGCCGCCGCGCGCGCGGTCTTCTTCCGAGTAATGGGCGCTGACCGAATGCTCGAACTGGGCCAGCACATTGGCGCAGCGGCTTTCCCAGTCGGCGCTTTGAAACAGGATCATGAAGTCGTCGCCACCGATGTGGCCGAGAAAGTCGCGGTCGGGATCGAGATGGGCGGCCAGCATATTGCCGACCAGCTGGATGATGTCGTCGCCCTTGCGGTAACCGTACACGTCGTTGTACGGCTTGAAATGGTCGAGATCGCAGTAGCAAGCCCAGAAGGTCGCGCCGCTTTCCTGCAGCCGTTCGATGTGCTCGTTGATCGGCACGTTGCCGGGCAGCTGGGTCAGCGGATTGGCGTAGCGCGCCGCGGTGATCTGCAACTGGGTGATCTCGCGCATCAAGTCGTGGCCGGTGCCCATGCCGAGATAGCATCCATCCTCGGTGACGATGAAGCCGTTGGCAAGGTGGTGGGCATCGCCATTGGCCATGCTCACGCCCAACTCCTGCAGCGACACGTTCTTGTCGGCGACGATCGCCTTGGCATCCATGAAGGCCGTGCATGGCCGCTTGCCGTACAGCTCGCGCTGGTAGGGACGGGCGAAGTGGTCGATCATCACGTAGCGGCTAACCAGGCCGAGCGGCTTGCCATCGTCGACGATGGGCACCACCTGCAGCGCGCTGTCGGCCATGAAAATGTCGTACAGCTCGTTGTTGCTCAGCGAGGGCGGATAGGCTTGCACCGGCCGCAGCAGCTTGTGGATGCTCATGTGTTTGTCCAGATGCTTGTTCTGGGGGTAGATGGAGATGGCATTGCCGCGCAGCGCCTTGGCGACCTCCGCGCCGATGCGCACGGCCGGTGTGGCGCTGGGCCGGCCCAGGTGGTAGCCCTGGCCGAAGCCGACGCCGAGGTCGCGCAGCACCAGCAGTTCGGCCTCGGTTTCGATGCCTTCCGCGATCACGCGGGTGCCGGAGCGCTCGGCAATTTCCTGGATCGAGCGCACGAACTGCAGCTTGACCGGGTCGTGATTGATGCCCTGGATGAAGTGCATATCGACCTTGACGTATTCCGGGCGCAGCTCGGACCACAGGCGCAGGCTGGAAAAGCCCTCGCCCAGGTCGTCGATGGCGATTTCGAAGCCCATGTCGCGGTAATGGCACACGGCTTCGCGCATCAGCTCATAGTCGTAGGTAGGCTGGTTTTCGGTCAGTTCGATGATGACGCGGCCCGGGTCGATGCCCAGTTCGCGCACCAGCTGCATGGTCTGGCCATGGCGGGC